>NZ_JAENSQ010000029.1:0-67643 GCF_016613125.1 Pseudomonas sp. MF6776 | reverse complement strand
GCCGCAGGCGTATCTGGCTAGACGCCCAGGACTGCCAGTTTCACTCCTTCGAGGAACTCAATGCCTGGCTGGGCCAGCGCTGCCGCGCGCTTTGGAACGAGCTGACGCACCCTCAATACAGCGGGCTCAGTGTGGCCGAGGTACTGGAGTTGGAGCGCGCCGAACTGATGCCTATGCCCGCGGCCTTCGACGGTTACGTCGAGCGGCCTGCGCGGGTCTCCAGCACCTGCCTGGTCAGCGTCGGGCGCAACCGTTACTCGGTGCCGTGTGAGTACGCGGGTAAGTGGGTCAGCAGCCGTTTGTATCCGACCCGCATCGAGGTGGTGGCCGATGATGCGCTGATTGCCAGCCATGCGCGCTTGCTGGATCGCGAACAGGTCAGCTACGACTGGCAGCACTACATCCCGCTGATTGAGCGCAAGCCCGGCGCGCTGCGCAACGGAGCGCCCTTTACTGATCTGCCAGCGCCGCTGCGTCAGCTTAAGCACGGCCTGGGGCGTCATGCCGGCGGTGACCGGATCATGGCGCAAGTCCTGGCTGCCGTACCGGTCGCCGGACTCGATGCCGTGCTGGTAGCCGTTGAGCTGGTACTGGAGAGCGGCAGCCTGAGCGCCGAACACATCCTCAATGTCGTGGCACGGCTGACAGCATCCGAACCACCACCCAGCGTCGAAACCCACTTGTCGCTCAAGGAAGCCCCCGTCGCTAACACGGCGCGCTACGACCGCCTGCGTGGCCAGGCCGAGGAGGTCGGTCATGCGTGATTTGATGGCGGAACTCAAGGAGCTGCGCCTGCACGGCATGGCCACGGCCTGGGCGGAGTTAACTGCACAGGGTGAGTCGAACACAGCCTCGTCCAAGTGGCTGCTCGAACACCTGCTGGAACAAGAGCACACAGATCGCGCCATGCGCTCGGTGAGCCACCAGATGAACATGGCCAAGCTGCCGATGCACCGCGATCTGGCCAGCTTCGATTTCAACGCCTCTAGCGCCGACGCACGCCTGATCAGCGAGCTGGCCAGCCTGGCCTTTACCGACACCGCGCAGAACGTGGTGCTGATCGGTGGGCCAGGCACCGGTAAAACCCACCTAGCCACCGCGCTGGCCGTGTCCGGCATCACCCGGCACGGTAAGCGCGTGCGCTTCTACTCCACGGTCGATCTGGTCAATCTGCTGGAGCGCGAAAAACACGACGGCAAAGCCGGGCGGATCGCCCAGGCACTGCTGCGCATGGATCTGGTCATCCTCGACGAACTGGGTTATCTGCCGTTCAGCCAGGCTGGCGGTGCGTTGCTGTTTCACCTGCTGTCCAAGCTGTACGAACACACCAGCGTGGTGATCACCACCAACCTGAGCTTCGCCGAATGGTCGAGCGTGTTCGGCGACGCCAAGATGACCACCGCCCTGCTGGATCGGCTGACCCACCACTGCCACATCGTCGAAACCGGTAACGAGTCCTATCGCCTGCAACACAGTAGCTTGGCGGCCCAGGCCAAGATCAAATCACGGGAGCGAAAGCGTAAGGGCGGCCAAGAACCGGAGGACGATGAGCCGTTCTGATTTCATGGCGACGACGGCCTGCTACATGGCTGCGTGTGGCAGGTCTTAAACAACTGAACTGGGCTAGCGAAGGAGTGGGGGCAACAGCAGCTGCGCTGGTAGACTTATCCACAGTTGCTGGTAACAAAATCAGCAATCCGCCCTGGGTCAAATTTCAATCGGCAGGGTGGGTCAATTTTCCATCAGCGCCAACATTCATGTCGTCCAGGAGGGCTAACCCTCCTCCTCCAAGCGGTTGATTTCGGCAATTACGCCCTGCATGTTTTCGATCGCAATTTCGGCGGCTTTCCGGGCCTTGCCGAACAGTGATTCCTTTCCTTCAAGCAGGGAGTCGAGGCGGTTGTTCTCGCGCCGGAGCTGCTTAGCAATGGCATCAAAGTCTTCACCCTCAGGGGGTTTCTTGCCCTGGAGCTTGAGTTCCATGGCTTCGGACTGCTTCAGCATCAGATCGCGAACAACGGTACGCTGAGTCGCGCTTTTTTCGTCGAACCCATTGATGCTTTCGAAAACCTTCACGGCCGCTTTCACACTGGACAAGGCTTTGGTGCCTACTTCGGACTTCCCTGCCTTGGTTTGAGTGGCTGCCTTCTCAGTATTCACGCCAGATGCACCATTGCTGCTCGAGGGAGCATTGTCACCTCCCGCCTGGCCGCCGGCGGCCTCGGCTGTCTTCTCTTCGGTGCAACCTTCAGCCATCTGCTGAGAAATACTCGCCGCCCCATCCGGAGCATCCGGAGCATCCGGAGCATCGTTCGTAGCATCTGAATCATCAGCCGAAGAATTGGACGCGGAGCCACCCTCGCCACCGAAGAGGTTCGGGCCAAAATCCATTATTGTGTCGTCCTGAGGTGTTTGCATGTGGGGTACTCCTTTTCTGTTCGGGCTTTAACCTATGAAATCACCCTTCCAAAAAATCCCAACCCTCACGTCTCCTCAGCGTATCTGGCCTGCATTTTTGCCTTCACCCGATTCTCCAGCCTCTTTGCTACGTCCACAACAAACGCAAGGAACTGAAGATCGAGGCCTTCCTCAACCTCATTCATGATGTCGTCGGCAACGCCCTCAGCTTCTCGACCAAACTGCATTCCTGCATCAGCCATTTCGAACAGTAGCTGAGCCGCTGGCTTTCTCTCCGAGGTATAGAAAATGTCCGACTCTTGCTCGATCGCGGCTATTTGGTTAGCCGGCGCTTCGTGTGCTGAATCAGCATCTTCATCATCGTCAAGCGGCACCGGCGGTGGCAGGTGACTGCTTTTTTCTGGGGGCGGAAGTGACTTATTGGACAACGCAGGTTTCGCTCTGCCCTCCTCTCTCATGTCCTTCGCGGCCTTACGTATTGCCTTAGGCCCGCGGCTACACAACTCTTGCTGAGCCTCTTTCTCGAGCTTAGCCACCTGTTCCGCGGCGGATACGCTCACTTCACCAGATTTGACAGCATCTAACAGCTCTTTGGTGCCGTCCCGGACAACCTTGCAGGCAGAAGACACAGAGCGTGGGCTGATACCCAGGACTTTGGCTGCCTCCTCAATAGCCATCTTTGCGGCTTCCAACTCCTGCCCGGCTGCTTTCTCCAGGTCAACAGTGATAGCGCTGTTCCCACGCAGTGAGGACAGCTCGGCAGCGATCAAAGCCCGTTGTGCTACGGTGAGCTGCCGGCGGTAGAGGTTCAAAGAGAGGACGTAACCCAGGGCATCATCTCCTGTGTATTCCTCTGTTCGTGGTTCGATCAGCAGATCCTTGCAAACGCGATATCGGTTACGCCCATCAAGGATCTTTCCTTCATAGAGAACGATCGGTGCACGCTGTCCGTTGGTATCGATATCTTCAAGCAGGGCTTCGTAGTCATCACCGATGATTAGCGGAAAAAGCTGAGCGTAATCGTGAAACGCCAAATCATAGCTTTGCATAAGCAGCTTCTCGTTCCGGGTTTTATCAAGGAACGATAAGTCGAACACATAAATAAATGACGCCTTTTCAGGTCGTTTTTGCGTCTGAATTTGCGGCCATCTTGCTGGCCTGCCTTCGACATTCGCGCAAAAAAAACCCTGCCGTTTAAGCAGGGGTTGTGATCTACAGAAGCCTAGGACAATAAATCTAAATCAATATTAAATCTTCTCTTGAAGTTGGCTTATTAATTCCTCGAGAGCTTCCTGATCTGGTTTGGTGTCAACGAATCTAAGCGACTTGTCTGAAAGGACTTCCATGACGCCCCATTTCAATTCATGTAAATCCTGGCCCGGCTCCGGTGGCGTCTCCCAGTAGGGAAAGCTTCTGACTACATGAGGCGGCATCTTTGTGATCATGGCTGAATCTCGGTATTTTCTGTCAAGGCAAAGGCTGCATGCTAATCAGTGTATAAATATACAGTCCTGCATCACTACACAAAAACGGCGTCAAAGGTTCGTCATCTTTTCAGCTCGTAAACTGGTTGCAGGACGGCAACACCTATAAAAAGTTGTCTCACAGCACAGCATAAGCTAGGGCCATGTCTACAGCAAACATTAGGCCATCACAGACCATTTAAGGCGTGATAAGTTTCATTAATTTGATGTTTTTTGAGCTTTTCTGAGCGCCGCTAAGCCGACCCGTTCCTACAGAAGGAAAGCGAACTGGCGGTGGTAAAAGCATAGGTTATCGCGGAGATCTATGTAGATCATTTCCCGTCCGGAGTATGGGATGGCCCGTGGATAGCCAACCTTTGAGCTTCTGAGCTAAGCCCATGGCGCTCGCCCTACTCTCCGCGCGCGCTCAAGCAACCAGGGAAGCGAATGAGCTTGTGCGCGTCCTGAATATCGACTCCGATCGGATCGAGCTCGGATCTAGGCATCGGCCACGGTTCATTCGCACTCACTCACCGACACCTTCGGCCTGAGCCAGCCTTGCCTGCGCACCTCTGCCATCGCCGCTTCCAGCTCAGGAATCGAGGAGATGTCGCAAGACACCGTTGGTTTTTTTCCTTTGCGGTCTGTCGGCAACTGCAATATGACCTGTTCAGGATCGCTCAGGGAGACCTTGAATTTTATGCTCGGGAGTCCGCTAAAGATGATGCTGGTCTTCGTTAGGTTCAGCTCAGCTGAAGCCTGCCGCACCTCACCTTCGTGCTCATACGCCAGCGAGATACGGTGTTTGGTTGAATTGCTCATAGATAACCCCTGGCGCTTGGTCTGCGCAAATTTGCGTGACGCTTAGTGCTTTGTTTTGAGCCCGCGCCTCGCCTCGGATGAACCGATCTTCGCTGCTCAACATGTGAATCCGCGCTGGGGCCGAACACTTCAGCCAGTGCTCTGAAATCACAGAAAACAGCTCGATACGGCTCAGGCCGAGCAAATGCTCAGGCTCAATCTTTGACAGCTGTGCGAGCGTGGTGAATCGTGTCTGCGGTTGCACCCTGAGCTCTGGTTGCGCGACTGCGGTTGCCATATATCCCTATCTCGAAGTCTGAAAACCATATTCTGTCATGGCATTTCGCCTTCGTGTTCGCGTTTTCTAACCAGTTTCGCGTCTGAAATAATTCATTACGACACTACTGATAATCATTCGCTTGTAATCAGGGAGCGATCAATGGTCTTCAAGAAAGCCTCAAATTGTTCCGCCAGCCGCTTCGCATCTACCGTTTTCTCGCATCGAAACTCGACTTTTTTCCCATCTACACGAACCTTGCCTATCCCACTGATTTCTTTATCGGTGAACTTGCCCGGCGTCTTCTGCTGATCACGCGAGGCAAGCTCCTTCGCTAACCATCGTAGGGCATGCTCCTGCGTCCATTGATGATCGCGCATAGAGGTAACTGCTTGCAGAAGCAGCGCCGGCTCGGTACGACTGAATTCAATGAAGTCCTTTGCCCATTTCCCGCCGATAAGCCCCGGATTCGTGTCGAGTATTGCTCGCACTTCCTCTGGCAGATCCATTAGGAGAAGACACCTGCTAACTATCGAATGGTTGACCCCTACCCTGCGCGCGAGAGCACGAATCGAGCTTTCCTCCCCTGCTCGCATGATCGCGGCATAAGAACGGCCGCGCTCATACTCGGTCAGAGCTTCCTGTCCCTCGTTGTCGGTTAGGGCCAGAATCTTCGCCATTGCATCCGTAACGGAGCGTACATAGGCGGTCACGGTTTCCCTGCCCAGCAGCTTGTGAGCACGCCAACGGCGCTCGCCGCCGATCAACTCATAAACTCCATCCCCGACAGGGCGGACCGTCAACGGCTTTACCAGTCCAACAGAGGCGATCGAGTTCGCTAGATCCTCAATAGCTGCTTCGCTGAAGGTCAAACGAGGTTGAAACGGAGATACCCGAATCGAATCGACCTTCACCTCAGCAAGAACGCCGCTGTCACTTGCGGCAACAGCCTCATCATTATGACCTGGTGCTGGAGCTAACACTGCGGCCGGACTTGGCGCACTGACCTCCTGTTCTGCCCGTTGTGCGGCGAGCATGTCTGCAACGGAGACCCTGAGATTAGGCTCAGCAATTTCCGCGGGTGGGCGAACTCCAGTGACCCATTGAGGGGGGGTCTTTTTTTGACCTGGGTAATCCTCCGACTTGGCCATATTTCCTCCGAAACCTAGTGGTGGTGCTCCGAGCACCACTCAATTCTCAAGATTTAAGTGGTGCTCCGAGCACCATTATTTTCTGATTTTCGCTGGTGGTGCTCCGAGCACCACTCAAATCTAACGACCCTGGTGCTCCGAGCACCACCTCAATCACTGCGCGGCCAGATCGCGTATTCGTTTCAGCGCTTCACCAAACACGCTGCGCATCGAGTCAATCGTTTTGGAAGACGCACCTTTCCAGACAAGCAGGGGAACGCCTTGATCAAGTGCTTTTCCGTAATCCTCGGAGTAATAGAGTTTTTCCTCTGATACCCGACCAGGGAAAAGATCATTCAGGACAACCAGGTTACTGAGGATGCGTTTGCGGTTGCGGATGAACATCGTAGGAATAGCGAGCACTCCTGGAGAGCGGCGATACGCTTTCGCAAATCGGACCATCCAGTCGTTAAGCCGCATCAGAGCCCGGAACGAAAATTTGTCCATCCGCACGGGGCAGAGCACAAAGTCGCTGGCAACGATAGAGTTCTTGGTGAGCCTGGAGGCGGTAGGCGCGTTGTCGAACAGAATCACATCATAAGAGGAGATATCGACACCTGGGATTTCTCCGCTACGCGCCCGCTCAAGCCACCCGGCGTACCAGAAGTCCATGTTATTTTCGGCATCGAGTGCGACGGCCAGGTCTTCAAGGTATGCATCGGCAGGAATCAGGTGTGGCCCGTTTTCACCGAATGGCTTCTTGACCACTTCCTCGAAAGTCATCGGATCAAAACATCTCACCCGGAGATCGGGACTCAGGAGGCTACCAAAGTGGCCGGCGACATAGCGATCGGCAGGTATTCCCATTGCCTCGAGATCTGATAGTGCGAGATCTGGATCGTAGCCAAACACGCTGGACGAATCGCCTTGAGGATCGTTATCAACGCAAAGCACCCGCAGACCCGCGAGCTGAAGATATACAGCAAAGTTGACCGAGGTTGTCGTCTTTCCAGTGCCGCCTTTCTGCACGAACGTCGAGATAACAATCTGCCGGGGCAATCCCTTTGTGTAGCCTTTCGCTCGTCGAAGCGCGGCGATGTCAAAAATGTCGCGAAGCGTGTAAGCCCTGGATGTGACGGTTCCTCGCGGAACCCGCCGAATCTCGATGCCGTTTTCGTCTTCAATATCCTTGAGGCGCCGGGTTGTAAGGCCGAAGCAGTCGGCCGCGAACTGGGGGGGATAGAGGAGGGCGTCGAAGTCGGTGTAGTTGACCGTTTCTTCTTCAAACTGCTCGCTTGACTGCTGCATGACAATCCCTGCATTTGCTGAATACAGGGTGGATGATAATACGTAAAGCCGTATTTTCAAGGCTAAATCATGGTAGGGGTGTTTTTTACGCTGCTTATCCCGAACTGAAGGCTGGTTTTTGTGCCTATCAGTTCGGGTTTAGGGCTAGATTTTATGGTTAGACGCGAACTGGCTTTTGCATGAAGAGAGGAGGGCAGTTCTGTGATCTGGTTAGGCGTACTGTTTTTGAGCTTGGGTGCGTGCGCGTTTGAAGTCGGCGCTGATGTAGTTGACAGTGAACTGAGTGTCCAGTGGATGCGATTCGACAACCACCTCGGTGGAGCCAGATAAGAAGGTCACGTTTTCAAAGCCAAGGCCGGATTCATCAGTGCTGATTTGCAGTTGGTTCCTGAAGCCATTTAGCACCTCCTCCAGATGGAGCTTGTCAGCTTTTACCGTAGCTACATCCAGGACCCCTTCAGCATTAAAGGCCAGTTGAATGTCACTGACGCCCTCGAGATTGACCTCCCACTCTGAAAGGTTCAGTACCGGCCCGCCGGTGTAGGAAGTACCAATCTTGTCGATGATGGTGTAGTGCTGCTGGACGTCTACGATCGTCGTAACGCCTACAGCTAGGCTTACCGGCTCCGGCGCTATAGCAGCCATGCTGAGCAGATAAGCTGCGACGCCCGCGAAAGCGGCAGTATTCATTGGGTTCCTCCAGGTCGTGTTCGGTTGGGATCATTTTCTCCTCGCCGACCTGGTGGGTGTGCTGCTTTCGAACCGAATTGTCGTCGGAAAAACGGCCTTCGGATTCTGAGTCTGCTTTTGGCTTCGGTTTTGGCCTTTGCTTCTCAACCTTCAGAAAAATTAGCTTTCCAGTTTTAAAAGCCTTTTAACTGTTTTTCTCTTGTTGTTCTCTTGTTTTTAGAAGGCTGGAGCCCTTGTGCCACGGGGCCTCCAGAGGACCATCGACTACAAATTACGGCATTGCGACTACAGATTCCGGCATTGCGACTATGGATTCCGGCTGATGCGACTACAGATTCCGGCTGATGCGACTACAGATTCCGGCCGTTATCCACAGGCCGGATAGGAGGGCCTGGGTTGCGCCTAACGACTACAGATTCCGGCTGTTGGGTGGCCCACGTAGCACGAGTTTGATTTTTCATGGCTCGATTTCAAGCCATTTTGTGCTCTGAATTTGCCAGCGTGGGCTAAGGCTTCGCCAAAAAAACTATAACTCATTGATTTTAATAGATATTTGCATGATTTCGTCGTTTATTTGACGTTTATCCCTGTGCTGCCCCATGCCCGCGTTGAATCGCCAATAAATAGTCTTCCCAGTCCTCATCTGAACCTATCGACTACAGATTACGGCTGCTGTAACAGCCATCCGCCCGATACGACTACAGATTACGGCTATGCCTGGACGGGCGTTACCAGGCAGCAGTGGCATCCAATTCTTTGCTATCGACTACAGATTACGGCTGCGGATCGAAGGTATCGCGCACCATCGACTACAGATTACGGCTGTGTACGCGCCGGACGGGAGGCCAATCGACTACAGATTACGGCTTCCACCTATCGACTACAGATCCATGTACCGTCGAGCTATCTGAATAGGTGGTTGGCTGTAAGGCCCATGGTTACTGGGGGGTTAGAGATTAGACGACTCCTGGGTATCGACTACAGAGGAATCTCTCTGTAGGGTTCCGTTATTAATCGTAGGGCCAGACATGTCCAATTTACCCAAACCTACCAAACCGGAACCTAAGCCGCTCCGGGTCACGAAATCCAATACGCTGATTACCGCGTCGTACCGGCTGACCCTCAACGAGCAGCGGTTGATCCTCGCGGCTATCAGCAAGCTCGATCCACGAAGGCCCATGCCGAAAAAGGTGTCCGTGTCGGCCGTGGACTATTCGGATATCTACGGCGTCCAGCTCCGGCATGCCTATGAGCAGATGAAAGTGGCAGCTGATGAGCTGTACGAGCGCGACATCAAGACCTTTGACGGGTCCGGCATGGAGCGGAAGCGCTGGGTTGATCGGGCCAAATACCTGGATGGTGAAGGTCGCGTTGAGTTGTCGTTCACCATTCATGTCATGCCCTATCTCACGATGCTGTACAGCAAAGTGACTAGCTATGATCTACGGCGGGTAGCCTGCCTGGACTCGAGCCATTCATTCCGGCTGTTCGAGATGTTGATGCAATTTCGGAAGACTGGATGGGCCTACATCGAGGTTGAAGCCTTGCGGGTAGCCCTTGGCTTGTCGGATGCCTATCAACGATTCAATAACCTCCGCCAGAGGGTCATAGATCCGGCAGTTGAGGAGCTGAAGACAAAGAGCAATCTGGATGTCAGCTACGAGTTGAGAAGGGAAGGGCGGAAGGTGATCGCTATCAAATTCACCTTCTGTGATCTCGCACAGCTCCCGCTTAATCTGGAACTTGACCCTGAGGATCTTCCACCGCTTCCTGAGTATGACCCTGCCGAAGAAAGCGAATGGCTGGTCACTAAGCCCCTGGGCGAGTTGGCTGAAGCTCAGGAAGCTGGACTGCTGTTCGCTGTTTCGGCGGAGGAAGAAGATCAACCTGATTAGCATGCGTCGTCATCTTACGACCGTTTGTGCCTTTGTGAGCAGTGTCGCCGGTGCTTTTTCCCGCCCATGTCGTCATTTGCCGCCCTTTAAGTGCCGCTCCCACAAAAAACCCGCCTTAATGGCGGGTTTTTCTTAGCCCGGTCTGGAGCGTGCAGGGCTCAGTAATTAGGCACAAGCGTGAAGAGGCTTCGCCGCCATTGGCATACATCCTCGCCTGTTGCTCGGCCAGCGGTTTTGAGCGCGTCGAAGACGCTCAAAGCAAACGACATTGCAGCCTGGTCATCTTCGTGAAGGTCGACAATCACAACAGGAAACTGGTCGCCGTCATCAGCATCTGGTGTTGCTATGGCGACTGTCTGAATTCCCCAGGTGATACCGTCATCGTAAGGCTCTACAACAAATCGCTTGAGCCGGCGAATCATGCCCTCACGAATCATCTGAATCAGATCGGTGCAGACCGGCTCCGATTGGCGCTGCTGGAAAAGTTGGATGGCTGTCATAAGCTACGGCTCCCTTGATATGCGCTCATCCTGCCAGCAGACCCGTAAATCCCAAACGGAACTCCCCTGTCTTTGTTCGGCATCAGATTGGTGGCGAACCCTAGCATTCTTTTCCTCCCAGGCAGGGCGTCCTATTTCCGGCGTGAGGTGGCGGAAGATCAACGAGGGTGGGAGTGGCTACGCAGAATGCTGTTTGCATGCCAGAAACATCACCGTCCCAGCACTCGCATTCGGCATCCCAAGCTTCGCGATTAAAGTCGAAGGTTGTCCCGAGATCAACAGTCCCATCCAGGGTGGGGTATGCCCCTCTCAAGGTTCCGTTGATCAGCACCGCGTAGCAATCGTCGCCGATTTGCAATGCTTTCCCTGGATTGGCTTCAAGATGACGCTGATAGGAAGAAAGGGTCTCGTCGTAAGTCATGGTTGCTGCTCTGATTCCGGGTGTGAGAAGACATTGCCAGCTCTACAGAAAAACCCAAATCCTGAAGAGGACAGAGCTAGCAGCCCCCCGCTTGGGTTTGTGCGTGGCTATGCAACCATGGAGCCATATCAGAACGGAGATCCAAGGGATGAACTTCACCCACGAACAGGAGCCAGCGATTAACTCGTTGGCCCGTATCGTCAAGCTGGTGGCTTTTGCTGGAACAGGAAAGACCACTACGCTTGTTGGCTATGCCAAGGCTCGGCCTCAATGCCGTCTGCTCTACCTCTGCTACAACAAAAGCGTCGAGATTGCTGCCAAGCAAAAATTTCCGCCGAACGTGACGTGCAAAACAGCCCACGGCTTGGCTTATGCGTCGATCGGATCGAAGTACAGACACAAGCTTACGAGCAACCTGCGCCTGACCGACATCGCAAGGATTATCGGCTCTCAGAACTGGGAATTGGTGCGCAGCGTGCAAGAGACGCTGAACAATTATTTGGCCAGCGCGGATGACGACATCGAGCTATGTCACTGCCCCGTCAACAAGCTCAAAACGGAGCGAATGAAGCGCGCCGCCGGCAGCATCGTAGAAGGAGCCAGGCAGCTTTGGTTGCAAATGTGCGACATCCATAACGAGGCTGTGAATATTACGCACGACGGGTACCTCAAGCTCTGGGCCCTGTCGAAACCGAACTTGCGGGACCGTTACGATATTGCGCTTGGAGATGAGGCACAGGACATCAATCCAGTGATTGCTGGTGTGCTTGCGCAGCAGGCGGCATACGGTATGGGTGTAGTCGTCTGTGGTGATGGCCATCAGATGCTCTACCGTTTCAGGGGGGCTGTAGATGCTCTCAATGCAACCTGGCTCGACAAAGCGGAAGTCCATTACCTCACTCAGTCGTTTCGATTCGGGTCTGCCGTTGCGCACGTGGCCAACATGGTTCTCGCGTTCAAGGGCGAATCCCGCCAACTGGCTGGGCTTGGCGGCGAGACTCGTGTTTCTAAGGCATTACCAGCTGACCTTGAACATCGAACCGTACTCTGCCGCACGGTAGTTGGAGTGATCGAGACGGCGCTGGCCAATGTAGAGGCCGGTGCAAAGATCTACTGGGTTGGGGGGATCGATGGTTACAACCTCCAGGATATTGAAGACCTACATGCTCTATCAAAGGGGTGGCGTGACCGAGTGAAGGGGAAAAAACTCCTCCAGGAATATCCTGATTACGATCTCTACAAGCAGATTGCCGATGAAAGCCAAGACCCCGAGATGAACCGTTCTATCAAGATCATCGAGCAGTACAGCGCGGATCTTCCGGAGTTGTTTGCCAAGCTGCGGCGCAATGCTGTCACCGATGAGCTTGAAGCCACCATCACTCTCAGCACCGCGCATCGCTCGAAGGGCTTGGAATGGGATGCTGTGCAACTGGCTGAGGACTTCACCTTCGATCCATTCAATCCGGACAACGAAAAGGAACCATGGATTGATGAAATGAACCTCCTCTACGTCGCGTGTACGCGTGCTATGCGGGTTCTGGCTGTCAACTCGACGATGTTGGAGATCATGAAAGAGTTCGTCGACCGGCGTGACGGCCGCAAGCCAAATACCCCGATGGTTTTCAGAAAGAAACAGGCTGCTGCCGCGTAGTGCTCCTCGATCATTGGGTTATCCGGGGCTCGTACTAGGATCGGATTTGACCATTAGGTTGCCGATGGAGCGTAGATGAGTCAGAAAAAGCCAACCCAGCGGGATCTGGACCTGCTAGCGATGCCGAGCATTGCCAGCCAGCTACCTGTTTGCTTTGAGAATAAAACAGCCTGGCATGAGTTCGTCGGCGAGTGCCGCGGCTGCAACCAGCCCATCCCGGATGAGCATCTGAGAGGAGCTGTTACCCGACCGGCGCAGCGGTGTTTCACGATAGAAGCGAGTGGCCACTGCGCGGAGTGCAAGAGCATCACCAGGTTCCTACTTCGGCTTCATGATGATTTGACGGCTTCAGGCCCTATGAACGGGGTGTGGCAGACATGGAAACCGAAGCGGAAAAGCGTCTTCAGTTGGCTGCTTCGACTCTTGAAACCAACCCGCTAATCACAGGAGATATTCTCATGCCAATTTCTACAGGCCAGGCAGCTTTGCTTCAGCAGCTGCGTGATCAAGGCTATGTAGTCTTGCTCGTTGAGCCGAGCGAAACTGAACACATCAGTCGAGAAAGGTTGGAGAGCCGTTTGCGGGCCGATGCAGCCGATCACATTGAGGATCTGTTGTCCCTTGAGGCAGTCCGAGTTCGTTGAGCTGACACGTAGCAAATAAAGCCCGCCTCGAGCGGGTTTTTTTGTGAGCGGATTTTGGGATACTCGATAATACCACCCCTTCAATCGCGAGATGGCTTTCGCACCCTCGGGGTCGCTTCTGGTTAACATGGAGCGGAGGGGGAGGAGGGCGCAACGGATAGGCGCAGTGAAGGGGTGGTATTATGAGGATTCCTAGATGACTGACGCAATTGTTTCCGCTTACGAGCGCTTGGTCGAAACGGTTGGGGCTTTCAATGAGAAGTGGCCCACATTGGTTGTCGGCGGGATGATATGGCGCATCCCGCTCCTCACTGAACAGAGGACGCCATCTCGAATCAGTGTCCAGGTGCTGACAGGAAGTGACGCAATCAAGGTCGCTGTAGAGGCGCTACGCGAATTTGAGCGCGATCTCGGCCAGGCTCCAGGTACCGTGCTGCGTTTGCCGGGGTACTTTATCCTCTCCGGATCGATACTCGATGAGGGTAGGGCGGTGAATCGCTGCAAGAGCGAGCTGGTGGACGCGATCGAGGCTGAGCGCCTGTTTCGCAACGTCGCCGTCAGCCGTCGCTCCCACATCATGCGCCAGGCCCTGGGGAAAAATTTCTCTCTCAACCAGCTGAAGCGCGCAATTCAGGTGTTTGATGCAGCTCCAAGACAGATCACATTCACCTGGGCCGGTCACACCTCAGGAAAAGAGCGTGTCACTGTTGGCCACGTCCGTGAGGTACTGCTCGCCGAGGCCCATGAAAAGGCTATGGCCACCGGCGAGCCGGTGGTGAATAGCCCCCAATGGATCGATCTACGCAGCATCGCGAACATGGCTGAAACCGATGTGTTGGATGTGCCCAAGCCTATCGCTCCGCATCCACGGGCCATGCTGTGGTTTTCCGAGCGCAGCCGTTACGACGCAATGCTCCATGCCAACCTCCCATTCTTTGTACTTGACGGGCAACCTGCTGCAAGAATCGTTGGCCTCAAGGACTTCGATAGAGACGCGCGATCAGCAAAACGGCCTGACGTAAAGCAGCGATTGCCGGCACTCCCTGGGGGGCGCTTTTTCGTAGCCTCATCCAGTGCGGAATCAGTTGCCCAAGAGCCCAGCGCGCCGGATGGGCTTGAGGTGCTATCGACGTACCGAGAGTCGGTCAAAGACACCGCCGGACGGAAATAGATTTTCCTTATTTATCAATAAGTTATTCGCATAATAGGGATTATGTTAAACGAATAGCACCCTAATAATTAGGACGCAAAGAATATCCCTCATTGCTCTGAGCTGTTCAAGCCCCTCTTGAACCGCGTACGCTCCGCTGAGGCCGCTGCATCCCGCTAGCGGCCTGAAATGGAGATAGACAAGATGATGATTGATGGCGTTGAGAAACGAATCGAAGCCGGCGTGAATACGGCCCTGGACATGGTTGAGGTACTGGTTGCAGCTGGCCAGCCCCTCAAAGCTGCGATTGCCACCTCGCGAATACTCACGATGGAGGTTGTCCGCGAGTCTCTGGCAAAGAACCTGGCAAACAAAAGCGGCTCGGTGATTACTCACACCTTGGCCACTACGCCAGCCGAATCTGGGCCGGTACCGGCCCAGCACAGCACCAAAACGAAACAGCACCAGACCGTTGATTGATCATCGAGCCCGGCCGGGAGGTCTTCACGATACACCCGGCCAGGTACACAGTACGCCCCCTCGCTTGACTCATCTCCTCAGCACGGGCTGTAGCGCCCGGAAAGGTGCCCTGGAAGCTCAGGAAGGGATAACCCCTAGCACCCAGCGCTTCAAGCCGCATATGCCTCCTATCGGCAGTTTCCGGCCCGCTTGAACCCCGCGGCTTCGGCGTCCGCAGCGCTCTCAAACTCTACGCGGTTTCGCGTTCCGACCTTTCCGTAGCTCGGACAGCCCACTGGCAGGTGGTAAACATTGCTATTGCGGTTGCCAATCACCGGCGAAAACGAGCTCGCGGCATGTTCACCTGGTTGAACTGACTCGCTCCTAACCACCTGTTCTATTGCGCCGACTGCCTTCTCTCGCACACCGAGACTCCAGGATTGTTCACCGGTTACGAATGGGTTGCTATGCCCCATTACTCTGGCGATCCGCCGGTCACGCTCCAGTTCCCACGGGCTCACTGGATATTGACGATCCCAGGCCATCAGCAGCTGCTGTTGTGCCCTGGACATTGATAGTCCGTAGCGGTCGTGCATGTAAAAGTAGATACGGGCAACCGCGCCCTTCACCTGGTCTCGAGGCTCTGTCACGCGCTGCTGAAAATCCGTCCTGGTCGGGCAAGCCCCGTATTGCATCGGTGTCGAGGGTAAAATGCCGTATCGAAAATTGCTTCGGTCAGCATTGACCTCACCAACACTCACTTCGAGGTTGTGCATGTCCGCCTCCATTTTGCGAAATACCGGATCGGTATCGATGCAGTTCTTGCGCCCCCCTTTCTGCCAGCACTGCCGCTGGCTGCCGAAGGCATATGCTGGCAAGACGTGCTCCCATTCGATGCGCTGCGCGCGATTCTCCTGAGCGCGCACTTCGTACCCGCATGAGGCGAAGTCGATACGGCCGCCCGATCGCCCTACCCACTTCCAGTTGCACCCGCAGTAGAGATCGCCGGTTTCGCTGGTGTTGCGGTCGTAGTAGACCTTCTGGCGTAGCTCGACCTTGGCCTGCTCAAAGGTCACAGGCGCTGAGGCAAAAGCGAGTTGAGATGTGGCCATCATCACGGCCGTAAACATCATGAGGATCGATTTCACGGTCTTTTCCTTAAACCAAGGGTGGTTCCAAGCTATTCAGAGGAAAAAAAACCCAAGCAAGGCTTGGGTTTGAGCGCTGCTAGCAGTAGCTACCGCAGCGGGGTAAGCAGCTCACCAATGCGGCGTACCCTGCGAAAGATGATTTGCGCGATCGATTCATGACCCGTGGCAATCACGCCAAACAGCCCTGCCAGGAGAAGTGCCCAGAAGCTGTTGCGCTTCCAGTCGTTTGCCTCGGCCAAGGCACTCTGGCGATGCTGTTCGGCTCGATCCGAAAGAGACTGGCTTTCTTGGCCAAGCGCAGTTGCCTCGATGGCGTAGGCAATGCCGGCCGGGACGGCAAAGTTGCCCTTGATCTTGCCCTCTCGCAGGTTCTTCGCTGTCAGCACAACCCACTTCGAGGAGCTGCCCTCGGCAACAGATGCTTGGGCCAGCACATACGCCTTGGCCACCTCGTCCAGATCTTCTCTGGAGCTGAGCAGGCGCTGGAGGGTCGGCAGGTTCTTCGACTCAACCGCGGAATAAAACTCGCTGGGCTTACTTGTCGTGCCCGGATCGAGTATCCCCATAAACGCTCCCATGACGTGCGGCATCATCCCGACCATCAGGGCTGGAACGATGTTGAAAAGGCGTCCGGTAATGACCGCAAGACCTACACCCGCAATCATTGCAACCGCGCTGATCATTTTGAGCGCTGTGCTATTCAGGATCGAGTCGACAACCGATTCGACCCCCATAAGCCCGCCGATACCGTCGCCGGCGTGGCCAGATGTTTGGAAAGCCATGGCGATCGCATCGGGAACCAGAATCTGGTCAATAGCCGTGGTTGGTTCGGCGGCGATACCCAGCGCATAAAATACGCCTCCGAATATCGCCAGACCCAACGCGGTACCGCCGTAGATTAGGGTGCCTTTGCGTAGCTTTTTCGCCCGCGAGATCAGTTCCTGAAGGGGCGCGTCAAAAGGCGTCGGCGCTGTTGCCGGCGGTGCTGATTCGGGTTGGGCTCGAGGTGCCTTCGGCGCTGTCGGCTCAGCTATCGCTTCCGTTGTGGATTGTTCGTGCTGGGCGTTGACGTGGACCGTGTGCCCAACTGCCTGGGTTAATAGCTTCAGATCCTGACCGAGCACACGCTGTGTCTTGCCGGCAACGAGACCACGAGATATTTCCTTTCTACGAGCACCGTAATTGGCGAGGAGTTTTTCGAGCTCTGCATCAGGAACGTCCTTCGCAGCGACTTTTCCATCAACAAGCAGCGTGTACAACCGCGGGGCAACCTCTGGCGTCTGCCTCGACAGTTCCAGCTCTTGACCTAGAACGCGCTCGCTCTGGCCAGCCATCAGCCTATTCAAGGTACTGTCCTTCACGACGCCATAGTCATTCAAGAGACCCGATAGCTGCGCTACGGGAATGTTTTCCTCTGCAACGAGGCCGTCGACCCGCAACCGGAACAGTTGGACTGGTTCTGTCATCAGTGAAGCTCCTTCACTTCATCAGTCCTGCCCAGGCGCTTCTGGAGATCGATACGCATGCCCTGGATTTCTTTTTCTGCGGCCTTGCGTTGAGCTACGCCCTCACGCTGAATTTTGATTACGTCTTCGACGGTCTGGATCAGCGTGGCCTGGACCTTCTGCAAGGTGTCCACGTCGATTACCAATCGCTGGTTAGCTTTGGCCGTCTCTACGGAGTTGCGGTGCAGCAGCTCGGCGTTGCGCTTGAGGAGATCGTTGGTGGTGTCGTCGATTTTGGTGGCCAGCTGGACGGCGTTCCGCTGCTCGTTCAGCGTCAAAGCCAGCATGAATTGGCGCTTCCAGGCCGGCACAGTGATTTCCCGGATGGTGTGGAACTTGTCCACCAGCATCTGGTTATTCGCTTGAATCATCCGAATCGTCGGGAGGCTCTGCATCGCAGACTGCTGGAGCGCCGTGAGGTCGCCAATACGCTTGTCGAGGTTGGAGATCAGTGCATCCAGATCCGCAACTTGCTGCAAGCGGGCCGGGTCGTTCCCGATGTTCGCCCGAAGCTGAGAAACCTGCATCTGTAGCTCCGCAAGGCGCTGCTTACCGGCGGCAATGTGGATGCCAAGCAGGCGATGCTCCTCGCGTACCGCAACGAACATGGACTCGAGGCCGGTGTTCCGAGCAGAAATGCCCGCTTGTGTTTGGTCGACTTCAGCAACGAGCTTTTCAATTTGCTCTCGCGTGGTGTCGAACTGACCCATGACGGACTTGCCGCGCAGGGTTACTTTGTCGATCAGCGGGCCGATGACAGGGATGCGCGAACGGCGATTGGAAAGCGCGCTGACATTGAGCGACTGCGCGACGGCAACCACCTCGCTCAGCTTTGCGCCGGCATCGTCCAGGTCGCTGTTACGAACCTGGTCGAGCAAGCTGTCGGCGTAGGAGGACGTGTGTTCTGCCACTTCCCTGCCGAACTGAGAAACCGAGAGCGGGTTTTCTGCCTGGATCAGTGCCGCTACAGCCTTGATCTGGGGGATGTCCTGTTCCTGGAGACCAAGAGCCTGAAGCCCAGCTGGAGTAAGCTCGGTGTTGGTAGTGGCGAGATCTGTCACGGTAATTTCCTGCTGCATGTTTTGCTCCTCAGTGCTTCACGCCATTCAGGCTTTCAGACAGGCTGGCCATCAGCGCCTGATGCGCCTTGCTGGCAGCCTCGACCATCGCCGGGCTCATGTGTTTGGTGGTGATCAGGGTAAGGGTGTGTTGCCGCCATACTGGAACCAGTACGGTGACTGTCTCTCGGAAGCGATCGAGCATGTCGAGGGCTTGGGCGCGGCTCAGCTTCATCTGGCTAACGCTCAGTTCGTGTGAGGCCAGAAGTGTTGCCAAGTTGGCGAGCTTTCGCGCCAGCCGCTCTCGCGGCCGATCAAACTCGATCTCCCCCTCCGCTACCGTCCCGATGAGAGGGTTCTCTTCGAGGAATTCGCGCCCGGCCTGGATGAACACTTTCAGTGCTTCCGCCTCTTCGGCGTGGGCAACGATCATTCTGCTGATGGCACTGACCGTATCGCGTACACCTTGGGCGTGTCCTTCAGCTTCGGCCAGTAGCTGTTCCAGTGTTGACCGGGCGACTTGATAGCGAACCTGCTTTTCCACGGCTCCGCCCAGAACCTTCTCGAACCAGGTCGGCTTCCGGGTAATCTGCTCCGGCGAGGCGTCGGCCATTTTCGAGAGGATTTCTGCGATTTTGGCCGCAAGCGCTGCCGCCGACCCGCTCTCCATGAGATCTGATAGTTGATCGATTTTGGCAGAGCTATCCGCTACGCCCCCGTACTCGCCGAGGCGAGCCGGGAAAGCAAACAACTCAGGGAGTACCTGCTGTTTGAGGTGGTCGATGTTGACCACTGAATGAGTCATGGCGGAAAATTTCTCCTTGGATTTGTTGGAGATCGTACCTGCCGTATTCCTTGGCGGGTTGTTATTTCAGACGCTTTTACCGACTGAAAGCGCAGCTCGAAGTCTTTGTATCGCGATCTCGAAATAACCCAAACCTCCCCGAGTCGCTTCAAAATGGCGCGAATAATCGCCTCATTTCCCTAGCTATGCGAGTTTCGACCTGAAGTCATTCAGGGGGTAGGTAGAGCGCAACCAGTGGCACGCATAGGCGAACGGCTCCCCGCATGTGCAGAGTGGTCGGCGAATGGACAATCCGGTCAAGCAGCCACGCCCACGATTTGACGAGCCGTTCTTCAGGAGGTGTTGAATCCTCCAGGTGCTGCTTGAATTCGGCGAACTTTGCGTGGCTATGCTCGAAAACGCCGGTCTGCCGGCAGATTTCGGCCAGGGCCCGGATGTCGTCACCGTTCTCAATCAGCGTCGAGCGCATGTCTGAGTCGTCTTGATCCATCGTGGAAAGCAGGTCGGTCATCATGCGGTCGATCAATCGCGACTCGTCTTGCTGGGGATCGTTGGTGTCTGGCATAGCTGTCTCCTTTGACTTGTTCGAAATCGGTTTTACCGGAGACTTCAAGAATCCCAAGCATGCGAGAAGACGAGACATTTCCACCAATGCCCTGCCGCGCGAGCACCCGCAAGCAACTGGCTGCGACCTGCGAGTTTTGCGGACAGATGAGTTTTGGTTTTGCGGCAGCGGACTGTGGGTGTGTCCTGAGCCAGCTCTTCCTGGAAGGGAAGAAGTCTGCATACCCCGGACGAGGCAGGCCGCGGGCCTCGAAATCAAGGGCTGCATCGTCAAAACGGTGACTTTCTCATCGCGGCAAGACAGCAAAAAGCCCAGCACTTCTGCTGGGCTTTTTGCTGTTCAGGGCGCTTGCTAGAACAACCTCGAATCAGGGGTGAAAAGCTCAACCTGAATAGTCGCGCTCTGTGCTTCTGGGTGCCGAGGGTTGAACAGGTAGTTCACCGTGCTCGGTATGATAGCGCTGGGCACTGGCAGTAGCAGTGCGTTGCACTCATCAAGGAACTGGTTACCAATGCCTCTGGTGAGCTCGGTCTCTGCCGACCAACCAGCCGGCAAAGTGGGCATCTGGGCTTGTGATACAGAGTCAGGCACTTCGATACGGAGAAGCTGCATCGTCGCCGGAAAATCCTCTGGATCAATTTCCAGATGAACAAGCACCTCGAGCATTGCTCCCGGCGGGCTGGTCGCGGTGTAGACGACCGGTCTGCCGGCCTGGTGCCAACGGCCGCTCACGCGCAAGCCGCCTGTCCCGCTCAAGTCAGCATATGAGCTGATCCGCCACAGAATCACAGAGCGAAGCCTTCGGCGATTTGCAGCAGCATCTCTTCAACCTGGCTTGTGCCTTGCTGAGTTGTGAGCAGTTGCATGGGCGTCAACCCAGAGAATCGTTCCTTGGGCTTGGAGAGCCATCGCTTGGCCTTGTCGGCGTCCCCAAAAATAGCCTCAGCCATCGCGGTGATGTGCGCCGATCGGAAGAGCCGGTCGCTTTCCTCGACAGTGAGGGGCTGATCGCGCTCGATCCGGTTTTTCAGGGTGCGCAGCGGGATAATCTGGTCTCGCTCCAGCGGGGTAACCACCCCCTCTTCAGTGAGCCTCATTAACCGCGCTGCGGAAAAGCCATGGCTGATTCTGGTGTGAATCTCGAAGTCGCTGGCAGACTCTGGGATCTCCAGCAGTATTTGTAAGCGCGCACGGTAAGCTGAATACCCGTGGTCGCGTAGGACTTCAGCAAGCATGATGGTTCTCCTGTCCGGCGTTTCCCGGTTAGTATGCGGGAAACGCCGGAGGATGCAAGCTTACCGTTTGGGTGGCCCGGCTGGCGGTCGCCTGCCGGTAGAGATGTGGCGGTCACTTTCAACCCATCCAGGATGATGCTCGAGGAGCGCCTTTGGTGGGTCAGCCTACTGGCTGCGTTGGCCAAACATGTCTGCTTGTTGGTTCGCTGGATCTGTTTTCGGCGTGTTGAGCGGGTGGCCTAGCTGCCGGCGCACCTCGGCGAGCCACGCCTTGTAGGGAGTGTTTTTTCGTTCTCCCCACGGGTATGCCTCGGCCAGCGCCTTTCGGAGGGCCTGCTGGTCGCTTCGCCCTACGCGGCGAATTACCTCCCCAACAATTGGTGCTGCGCGATCTGCCCAGGACATGCTGATCCCCTTAACTTGTTCTCAACACGGCAGCATAGGCGCGCAGCACCTCACCGCGAAGCGCGCGATCCAGCTTCACAAGCCCCAAGGCAACACCGTAGAAGCCGCCCTCGGGCGCAGGCTCAATCTCGACACCAGGGAAGTTGGACACGAAGGCCATAAAGCCCACCTCGAACTCATCAGCGCCTTTGGCGGCACGGAGCAGGGTAAGGTCGTCGGTTGCGGCTACTTGCTCAAGAGCGCTGGCCAAGTAGTTTCGCCACATGCGGCTGTCATCACCGCCAGGCATCAGGGCTGCAATCTGTGCCGCGATACTCAATTTCTGCTCAGTCATTTCGGTTTCCCTAGCTTCGGGTGGTGTTCAGCTCAGTTGTCCAGCAGCCGGCGACAATCTTCGGTCATGACTCGAACCTGCTCGCGTAAGTCCATCATTTCATGTTCGCGGATTACCCTCGGGTGCAACTCGCGCAGGCGGTCATTGATACGATCTGCCGTGTGTAATAAAGCTGGCAGGTCGATAGCCTCGATCAGTGTCGAGATATCGCGATGCAGCTCGGCCAAGGCGGCTACCCGAGCCTGTAAGTGGGTCACCATCGCGGAGTCTAGTTTGATCAAGGGCATGGTCCATTTTCCTAGGTCAGATTTCGGTACTACCGATCCACTGGCCACCCAAGTAGCCATCGGCGCCGTCAGGAGTAACCGCTTCATGCTCTACAGCAGTGGCTACCAGCTGCGCATGCGTCCACCCGGACTCAGGCGCTGGCACCGTGACAAGCACGTCGCCGGCGAGCGAGCGGATTTCAAACGCTGAGTGCATTACCACACTCAAGATATCCGGCTCACCAGCTTCTTGTTCGGTCACAAGGTGCAACATGGCGGGTTTCCTCAAACACCTTCTATCTTGGAGTCCAGTTGAGCTTTTGCAGCCGCCGCGATGCGGTCTACGCCTTCTTGCCCAAGGATTTCCAAGGCAGTCGGCATCAGAGCAAAGGGATCATTACTTACGCCTGTGGCCATCAGGTGCTCACTGAGTTTATTGGCCTGAGCAATGTGCTCTACGAAGTAATCGACACAGCCATGGACACCATTGTTTTCAGCGACTTTGCAGATCGTTTCGGCATGATCGCCGTTGAGCACAAAGAATACGCGCTCGCGCAGGACGATAGCTGTCGTATCACTGCCATAGTCGCCGCTACGCGGGTTGTAACTGACGTGAACGTCAGAGCCAAAGCTTCGCGTTACGTTGGGGGAAGGCGAATGCGTAACTGGGCAGAAGCTGCTCTTCATCCCTGTGGACTTCTTCGAGAGTACGGATTGCATGACGTTTTCCTTGAGAGGCAGTCTCGGGTTTGAGGCTTTCAGCATCGCACGAGATTTAGAGAACCCAAGAACGCATGCTTTCGATGAAGGCGCTCAGGACTTGGCCGGGAAAGGAGGGATATTTCTTCCTTTCGGATCAGCCGCAGCATTCCACGACCACCACCCTGCCCCGCCGTACTCCCGATTGTACCAAGCCGTTTTGACGGCCTTCCGTTCCAGGTAGGCAGGTGTGCTCATGCCGAACACTTCCAGGGGGTAGTCCTTACCCGTGTCCAAAAGCCAGAAGTCAGGGAAAACCTCACTTTCATCAGCGTCGTAGCGAAGAGGTTTATCGAAGCTGCGGCCAGCGGCGTGGAGCATGGCCTCAATCACCCCTTCGTAATCTGAGTCGACAGGAATCCAACGCTCACTGACCTGCATCAGGGCCAGCTCAACGACATCTGCTTGCGAAAACGACTCGCCCTTCCGCGGCGTAACCTGAGCGATGGCGATAACTCGACTTCCGCGCTTCCAGGCGGAAAGTTCTCTCTCGAATCTGCGGGCGGCGGTTGCCCAGGCTGCCGGGGGCAAATTCAGCATGGGCATCCCGAAGGGCCCGGCCAGAGGCAATCTGCTGATGTCTCCAGAATGGCGTTCAGGGTTATAGCGGGCCAGCGGCGATATCGCGACGAGCCGGAGATCTCGAGTCATCGCCGCCTTGGCGATCGCCTGGTTGCGAGCCGCCCCCTTGCTGTCCTTTTGTGCAGCCAACAGCAGCACTTCGCTCAACTTCATTCGGCTTGCGGCTACACGTTCAGCAGCTTGCAGAAGCGCGTAGTTCACAATGCCACTGTTGCGCTTGCCCTCCATTGCTGGATACCAGGTAGAGAGTCGAGACTCAGACCAAAGCAGGTGCAGAAGCCCAAGCAACGTCATAGCCGGCTTGCTCTTTCCGGGCGATCTTGTCACCGAGGTGCTTTCGCTTTCCTCGGATCGAGGGGCCTGGACTCGAATGCCTCGAGCCAGGCGCACGCGAATGCTGCCATCTTCGCCCTCCTCCACTACGCCAACGGCATACCCTTGCATACCGGAACGCTCCGGGGCCGGCGCGTAGTACCGACAATCGTTTGAGTGCTCATGACCTGTACCGGCGAACCGCGCCAGGTGAAAACCATCGCTATCTTCACGTCGCTTGATCGAGAGTTTTCGGGAACCGCTGCTTGGGCACTGGCAAATTGCATGAGTGCCGTAGGCCTTCTCCAAAACGATTTTCCAGTTTTTTGCGTACTGCTGATCGGTCTGGAACTCCGGCGAGTAACGTTTCCCAGAGATCAGTACGGGATATCGACGGTTGAGCATGATCTTTTCTCTCCTGATTCGGGTCAGGCAATCGCCCGCTGCCGGCGGGCATAGGCTGCTTCAGCACGGTTTGCTTCGATCTGTATATGCAGCTTGACCAGCAACTCATATCCGGACTTGGGGCTCATGAGCGCAATACCGAACAATTCGTCTGCTGGAATGCTCCCGCACTCCCCATGAAACCGGCCCTTTCGCTCAATCATGGAAAATATCCCTTCGAGGTATCCGGTCTCAACGGCCTCAGCAGAAAGGCTGGGGTTTTTCAGGTCGAAGATCTCTCCGGTTGGCCACGCCAGCCCATCAAGTGGGGGGAGGTTTTCCAGCGCCCAGTGACCAGTACGCATGACTGCACGCGCTATCTCGTAATGTTCCTGGTCAGTCTGATACCAGCTATCGACGGAAAGGAGCTGGTGGCGGGCCTGGTCAAGGCATTCGAGCTGCTTGGCGCGTGTAGCGCGCTCATCATCAGAAAGGCTGTCGAAGCCATCGATCCATACAGGGAGGATACGCAGCGCCTCCCATCGCAGCAGGCATCGCATCAGGGACGAGCGGGTACCGCTCATGACTACCTCGCCTGGTTCCAGTAGCTGATTGTGGCTGTTGTGCAGGCCGACGATGCAGTTTGCATGGAGCCAGCGGTTTCTCTGGATGAAGTCGTGAATCGCTTCAGGCTCGTGCTCAAGCGGATCTACGCCGTCGGGGATGCTGAATGCCTTGGGCGAGAGAGTGACCATTTGTCGGTCAGCGGAGTACGCCCTCATTTTGCCGAGGGCGCAGAGACTGCGGATTTTCATGAGAGCGAATCCTCCTGGTGTATTCGATCAGGAGGCTATCGCGGGAGGAGGAGAAGGAGATTCGTTTTCAGGACGCTGGAGCGTCGGAATTACTCACGTTGTCTTGCGGGCGGTACTCAGGCAAGCCGCAACCACCAAGCAGCTGGGGACGCTGACGAATAAATTCACCGTACCAGTGCTGACGGTGAACTTCATCGGAATGGTCGGGCCAGGCACCATGCACCATCCGATAGATCCGCATGAGGTAGTCGTCTTGCGTGGCCATGTGGCTGACGTGCCACGGGCATTCTGTGAATAGATTCGTTTGAGATTGGATCTGCTCAACCACCTCTCGATGTTCATCCAGTCGCTTGGAGATGTTTCGAGCAAACTGGAGTTGATCCCTAACAACTGCCACCCGAATGAAGCCCAAACGCTGGGCGATTGCATCGATCATCATTCTTTTCCTACTGAAGAGGGAGTATCGGGAGCCCGCAGAATTCGGGAAAATTCGTACGCTAAGGTTTTCGCGAGCCAAGGTTGGCTGGGTTTTCAATGACTTAGCGAACCATGGCTAGCGCCGGGCCTTTTCAAACGCGGCCGTGACGGTCTTGGCCAGCGAATCCATCATCGCCTTGCGCTGATTGAAGCGGCCATCAGGCAAATCGATGACCTCATAGGAGACGTGACTGCCGCCGAGCTGCGCAGGTTGCAGCACGATCCGTCCCAGCTCGCCCAGGGTGTCGTGACGCAGGTTGAAAGCAAACCGGCCACCTTCCAGCAGCTCACGCTCAGCCTTGATCTCTTTCGGAAACATAACGACCTCACACTTGGGATTTGAATGTCCAGGTCTCGCGAGTAATCGCGGCGATGGTGACGGCTAGAGCCTCGGACGGGCCGTCCGCGATCAGGCAGCGCTGCCAGGGCTCCGGCTCCATCGCCGGGGCCTTCGACTGCACGCGCACGGTGATGTACGCCTTGAAGCTCGGTGGCAATTCTTCTGCCTTGGCATCCCATTCAAGCCGGGAAGGCACTCCGCCATAGCGCAACTCAAGCAAACGCTTGGCGTCATCCAACCTCTGTGTTGGCTTCAGGCCCTGCGCCTGGGCCTGCATGCCGAGCAGCTTCATCACCTTGTGATCGAGGAAGTCAGAGCCAGTCCGGTTCTCGGGGCGCTGAAGTTCCTTGATCAGATCGCCCATGGCCCAGCGCACGTCGATGTGCGGTGAGCAGCGTTCAGTTGTGGCTTCCCGCACCGCCCACTCTTCACCGTTTGGTCGCTGAGCCCAGTACCACTTCTCAGTTTCGGTACGCTCGAAGTCTGGTTCCCAAGCTCCTTGGGAGCTCAGGCTTGGAGTGCTCGCGTCAACCAGCACCTGTACAGCGCCGCCCAGCGCGAAACCCGCGACGATGAACATCAATACCGTCTGGTAAAGTGGACCCATCTGTCAAGACAGATTTCATCCGGGTTTAAGCTAAATCCATTGCTTCTACTGCAGCCGAACGGCGCTGCCCCGATGCGACCGGGCTGGAAGGATTTCCGTCCCGGTCAAAGTGATTAGCAATCCTGGCGCCGCCGCCAATACCATCGGCATAGACCTCGTCAGGAGTGCGGTTTCCCAGTCCCTGATGGGGCCGCTCGCCGTTGTAGAACGCGAAGTATTCGACCAGTCCGAGCGTGAGCTCAGCCACCGTACTGTAGCCCTTCAGGTAGATGTCCTCGTGCTTGAGGCTACGCCAGAGCCGTTCCACAAAGATGTTGTCCAGCGCACGCCCACGCCCGTCCATGCTGATGGCGATCCCGGCAACTCTAAGCACGCCGGTGAAGGCCTCGCTCGTAAACTGAGAACCCTGATCGCTGTTGAAGATCTCCGGACATCCATGCTGATCCAATGCTTCCTGTAGACAGTCCACGCAGAACGCCGTGTCCATGCTGTTGGAGATGCGCCAGGCCAGTACCCGTCGAGAGTACCAGTCGATGACAGCCACCAGGTAGACAAACCCACGCGCCAGCCGGATATAGGTGATATCAGTGCTCCAGACCTGATTGGTCCGCACGATCTGCAAACCTCGCAGCAGGTACGGATAGATCTTGTGCTGGGGGTGTGGATGACTGGTTGCCGGACCCGGCGCCATACCTGCCAGGCCCATGACGCGCATCAGACGCTGCACCCGTTTGCGGTTCACTTCGTGGCCCCCACGCTGCAGAAATACCACCATGCGGCGGCTGCCGTAGAACGGGTGGCGGGTGTACTCCTCGTCGATCAGCCGCATGTACAGCAAGTGTTCATCACTGGCCAGATTGGCGGGCCTGCGGCCATAGAAAGTTGCCCGGGGCACCTGCGCGAGCTCGCACTGGCGAGTAATCGGCAGGGACGTGTCCTGCATGACCCAGTTCATCCGTACGTCTGCGTTCATAGTCCGGACTTTTTTTTGAGCCAATCCAATTCCATCTTCAGGCGCCCGATCTCGCTGTACAAGCGGTCCTCGTCGGCGTGCTCTGCAGGCTTTGGGCCACGCTTGCTGGCAAACAGCGTGGCTGCCTGTTCCTGGATTGCCTTCTTCCACTGGCTGACCACCACGGGATGCACGCCGTACTGTTGTCCTATTTCGTTGAGCGTCTTCTCCCCGCGGATCGCTTCCATGCCCACCTTCGCCTTGAATTCTGCGCTGTGAACCTTGCGTTTCTTAACCTCTGTCACGCTGCTTTCCTCCTCGGATTACAGCTTAAACCGCTGTCTCGATTCCGGGGTCCACTTTAGTTTCACCTTCAGCCTCTCGCAGAACCGTACGTGAGTCTCTCAACTCATACGGCTCCCGTTACCCAGTCGATCTGCATTTCCAAAGACATTCCAGTGCACGAACAGCGACGGACACGCTTTCTTCATCCGATTGAGCCAGTCAGCACTGCGGCGCTTGTGCCCCGCCAGTGGTTTGTACTTCTGACGAGCCCAACGCTGGAGCTTCAAGTCAAAATGATTGAAGACCTTGCGCATCGCCGTTCTGTAGAAAGTCCCGTAGTAGTTCCACCACCCTCTGAGGGTCGCGTTGTACTGCTTTGACAATTCAAAAAGGCTGGCCGGTGTTTGCCGCTGGATATTCCAGCCGCGAGTTTGCTGACGCATTCGCTTAAGTGCGTCATTACTGGCTGCGGGCAGGAAGCTGGTAAACCGGCGTCCATGATTACCCCACGCCTCCCGTGGCCGGAAGGTGAACCCCAGGAACGTAAACTGCGTCGTTGGGTACGCTGCTTTGCGGTTACTGTCTTTACAATACACAATCTTCGACTTTTCCGGGTGCATGGTCAGCAGACATGCTTCCAACCGTGCCTTGATTGCCGCCATGACCTCACACGCCTGCTTTTCGCTACGGCAGTGAACCACCGCATCGTCGGCGTAGCGTGCAAATGGACAACCTGGAAAAGTCCGTTGCATCCAGGTATCGAACGCATAGTGCATAAACAGATTCATCAATAAGGGACTGACAACCCCGCCTTGGGGTGTACCGCTTTCACGCGGTACCTGAACGCCGTCAGCAGTCTCGAACGGCGCTTTAAGCCACCGTTCGATATACAACAGAATCCAGTCGTCCTTCACATGATGCCTTACCGCTTTCAGCAGCAGCTCATGATCGATATGATCAAAAGCCCCCTTGATATCAAACTCCACCACCCAATTCATATTCCAGCAGCGCTTGCGAGTGATCTCGACCGCCTGTTTGGCTGATTTTCCCGGTCGGTATCCATAGGAATCCGAATGAAAAAGACAGTCCAGACGCGGCTCTATAAGCAGCTTCACGGCGGTCTGGGCCACCCGATCAGCTACTGTTGGAATACCCAGTTTGCGTTTGCCTCCTGATTGCTTCGGAATTTCCACCTGCCGAACCGGCGGCGGAAAATAAGAACCTGATGACATCCGGTTCCACAACTTGTAAAGGTTCCGTTGCAGCTTCTGCTCGAACTGGGCAATAGATTGTTCATCTATCCCAGCGGCTCCTCGATTGGCTTTCACACGCTGGTAGGCCTCCCAAACTGTCAGTTTGGAAATGCTGTACGACTTTGCTGTGCTCATACCACTCCTCCCCGCCGAAGCAGGTTGATGACATAAGCCAGCTGGGAAACGCCACCCCTTCGCTCCATCCTCATTACAAGAACTTCATCACTACTACGAATGGCTCCGCCCCTCGGCCTTTGCATCGGTATTCTTCCTCGCGGTGGTAGCCGCTTGTCATTTCCCTTGGCATCAAAGGCGAGGTTCTCACGTTCCATATCAAAGCCTGTATTGAGCTCATGCCGCCTATACACCGGCTGCCATCTGGACAGTAGACAGGTATCCTCCAGACTGGTCCTGAGGCTACTGGGCGACCTCAGTTTTGACAGCACTTGAATACTTAACGATGCGTCTTCGGACGGTTTGCTTTCGCTCATCTTCTCAATACTTACCTGACGCCGTTATCGGCGCCTTTTCCAACGGTCGCTCACCACCACGCCTTTTGAACGCAGCAGCACCGGGTGGTTTGGAGCCAGCTCCTGCAAGCAGACTCCGGAAGGCCTACTCCCATCTTTGATACAGCATCGCTGGCTTACGCCAGCGTTCGTGACACACCCCAATACAAAATCTTCACGCGGTTGCGAGGCTTGTTGAGAAAGACGAACAGCACGGGATCGAACACCGCCACTTTTATGTCCAGCTCGACCAGCGCCGCGAGGCCATCAATGGACTTTCTGAAGTCCACGGGCTTGGGGTAGAGATAGACTTTTTCGACTTTGGCGTCGGGACGCATCATGGCGAGCTGGCTCCTGAGGTAATCGGGAGCACAGCATCCGGCATCAACTAAGCGCTTTGAATGTGGGGTTCATGGAGCGCTTACGTGACAATCGCATAAAAATTCTAGTGCATGATGGCTTGAAGATCTGGCTTGCTACCCGGCGCTTAAATCAAGGACTTTTCTTTGGACCGGGTGTGCGGCACGGCAATCTAGACAATTTGGATGCAGAACAACTTCAAGCTTTTGTGCTCGGCTCACCTTGGCAACGCGTCGGTTACAGAAGAGTTCTCACGGTGCTGTAACCCGCAGCCTTGGCCTGCCAGCACGATTGCCACATCACTCTATCGCCCCCCCCCCCGTAACCCTATCTGGCATAGGCGGCATGACTTCGCATTCGAATGTGAATCTGTTAAATCCTGCAGAACTCCGTGCTTGGGCTGCGCGGTCAATCTATCGAATCAAGACAATAGACAAGCAGTTTGATCATCAAAAGTCGGGTAATCGGAAACTAGCCAACAAGATCGCGTTGCTTTAAGTCTGCAGGCCCATATCATGCTGGCCAAGTTCGCTGACCATCTGCCGCTGTATCGTCAGGAAAAAAATTTCGGTCGCATCGGATTGGCTATCGCCCATTCGACCTTAGCGCATTGAGTGGGCAACTGCGGCGTGCGACTCTAGCCTCTAGTGATGCGTTGCGCGATGCCTTGCTGACGCACTGCATCGTTCTCGCCGACGAGACGCCGTTACAAATGCTGACGTCTGGTGCGAAAAAACTCATTGAGCTTTTGTCTGAGACTATGCCACTAGTCGGTTCTCCGACCTGACAGCGGTCGTTTACGTATTCAGCCCGAGCCGCGCCGGCGAACACGCTCGAGCTTTCTTGGCTAGTTCGGGCGGCAAGCAGACTACTATGACTATGCCGGCTGCAAGGCTAGCTATGAATTGGGCGGTACGAAGATCCGCAGCGTGACCTACAAACGCTGCAAATTCTTCGACTTGCACGCGACCAACAAGAGCAAGTTTGCTGAAAAGCATGGTACTAAATCGCAACCTTTTACGAGGTTGAAGGATAAGTCCGCGAACCAGACCCCGGCTATCGGCAGCGAATCGGTAGAAATAGATGCGACAAACACTGGTGGACTTCATACCTGGATTATCGCCCTAAACCAGCTTGCGCCTGATGGAGGTGGCCATTGCTAAAACCCTGGATTACGCATCAAACACTGGATATCGTGATTGCGCTACAGCTTTGCTCATAGATAGAAATGGTGCAAGAGTCAAATCGGGCAGTGGGCTCTTGGCAGTTCGAATTGGATGTTCGCGTGATCGTTATGCAGCGGTAGACGTACAGCGGTGATCGTGAGTTTTATACCGTCAGTGCCGCTCAACGGGTATGATCCGTATACTTACTTGAAGTTTTTTCTTACATACCTGCCGACGCAGATCCCCCTCTATTATCGCCCCGGTGGGCACCCGTCTATATATTAGGCAGACGCTTAAAGAGTCTCGAAGGTCAGGAATAGTCATACGCAGGGGGCATGTAGACACTTTTGAGCGCGCGGTAGGCGGTATTGGCCATCGAGGGATAGATTGGCTGATGGTCGACAGGCCTGCGCTAACAGACGAGCGACATTTCTGCCGCTCAATTCTTGCTCGAGTCTGATCTGAATCGTGGCGCTCTTTTCAATGCAAAGTTCAAAATAGGATATGAATACGACACTCTACCGGAAGGGTCAGGTGCCACACTAAGAATCTGCTGACGAGGACTTTTCAAATTGCTTCATGCAATAGATCTTTTTTACGTCGACCAATTTAATCAAAGCAGGCATTAAAGTTAACAACCACAACAAAAAATAAAACAAACTATCTTCAAGATTTTCTTGCCACATCATAAGCAAACCAAACGTATAAAAATAAGAGAACCACAAAAACCAAATGCCAGTCCTATGAAGACGTTTCCAGTTGAGAAGTGACAGATACCTTCTACCGATATCAAATGAAGTAGCAGCCATCAAAAATATGAATACATAACCAATCAGGTCACTTGTGAGTAATAGGTAGCCGATCGGACCACTTGTTGGAAAAAGCCCTATAATATTTTTACCCGTAACAAGCAGAAGTTGCGCAATAAAAATAATCTGCCAAACCATAACAACGGCAAATGCCACGCCAAACTCTCGCCTATTATTTAGTAACCACTGCGACAAGCGCCCAGGCCTCAATCGATACAATGATGACGCCGACAGAGCTAGCAATAACCAGGGTAAAGCACAACGAACAGAATGACGAATTAGGAATCGGGCACTGTCCTCCTCGGATGACGATAGAAATGGAAATGCTAATACAATTGAAAAACTTGAAAAAAATACTGCATACCAGAACGATAATTTTAGTGGATCACTTGACCCCGAGGCGTAAGTTATATTCATAATATCAACCTGAAAGACCAGATATTTTTTACAACTGACATTGATACCCTACCCAACACGCAAGATGAGGATATCCGGTTGCTCAGCTATTAAATCGAGTATTTTTCTACCTATTTTCTAATGTGGCATGCTAATAAGGATATACTTCCACACCAGCGGGCATCTGTTTAACTACGAGAGACAATTGACGTTTATATAACTTGATGCGCAAAAAAAATAAACCTGATAATCACTCAGTAGCAGCGCGGATAGCAGTTTCAGCATTCTGACAACCCGAGGTTTTAGTTGCCTGCGGGGGCTGAAATGTGAGCGATGATTGATCTGGAGATTTCTCAGAGGCTTTGTCATCGTCATTCATCGCCTTTCGAAAACCCTTAATGGTCTCACCGACATCTGTACCTAACCCCTTAAGTTTCTTTGTGCCGAAGACCAAAACCACAACTACCAAGATTACAATCCAGTGTTTCCAGTCCATGATACCTAAAGTGGACCCATCTGTCAAGACAGATTTCATCCGGGTTTAAGCTAAATCCATTGCTTCTACTGCAGCCGAACGGCGCTGCCCCGATGCGACCGGGCTGGAAGGATTTCCGTCCCGGTCAAAGTGATTAGCAATCCTGGCGCCGCCGCCAATACCATCGGCATAGACCTCGTCAGGAGTGCGGTTTCCCAGTCCCTGATGGGGCCGCTCGCCGTTGTAGAACGCGAAGTATTCGACCAGTCCGAGCGTGAGCTCAGCCACCGTACTGTAGCCCTTCAGGTAGATGTCCTCGTGCTTGAGGCTACGCCAGAGCCGTTCCACAAAGATGTTGTCCAGCGCACGCCCACGCCCGTCCATGCTGATGGCGATCCCGGCAACTCTAAGCACGCCGGTGAAGGCCTCGCTCGTAAACTGAGAACCCTGATCGCTGTTGAAGATCTCCGGACATCCATGCTGATCCAATGCTTCCTGTAGACAGTCCACGCAGAACGCCGTGTCCATGCTGTTGGAGATGCGCCAGGCCAGTACCCGTCGAGAGTACCAGTCGATGACAGCCACCAGGTAGACAAACCCACGCGCCAGCCGGATATAGGTGATATCAGTGCTCCAGACCTGATTGGTCCGCACGATCTGCAAACCTCGCAGCAGGTACGGATAGATCTTGTGCTGGGGGTGTGGATGACTGGTTGCCGGACCCGGCGCCATACCTGCCAGGCCCATGACGCGCATCAGACGCTGCACCCGTTTGCGGTTCACTTCGTGGCCCCCACGCTGCAGAAATACCACCATGCGGCGGCTGCCGTAGAACGGGTGGCGGGTGTACTCCTCGTCGATCAGCCGCATGTACAGCAAGTGTTCATCACTGGCCAGATTGGCGGGCCTGCGGCCATAGAAAGTTGCCCGGGGCACCTGCGCGAGCTCGCACTGGCGAGTAATCGGCAGGGACGTGTCCTGCATGACCCAGTTCATCCGTACGTCTGCGTTCATAGTCCGGACTTTTTTTTGAGCCAATCCAATTCCATCTTCAGGCGCCCGATCTCGCTGTACAAGCGGTCCTCGTCGGCGTGCTCTGCAGGCTTTGGGCCACGCTTGCTGGCAAACAGCGTGGCTGCCTGTTCCTGGATTGCCTTCTTCCACTGGCTGACCACCACGGGATGCACGCCGTACTGTTGTCCTATTTCGTTGAGCGTCTTCTCCCCGCGGATCGCTTCCATGCCCACCTTCGCCTTGAATTCTGCGCTGTGAACCTTGCGTTTCTTAACCTCTGTCACGCTGCTTTCCTCCTCGGATTACAGCTTAAACCGCTGTCTCGATTCCGGGGTCCACTTTACGCCTGGGTGGTAACTCACTGGGCCAGATCGATCTGTTCTGACCGTTCCGCTCGGCTACGCATTGGTCAGCTTGGGATTCTCGTTCCGAGCGGCATGATTCGGCTCGAACTCAACCCAGAGGATACATCCCATGCCGCGCCAGGCTCTGCTACTCGCTCTGCTCGCAATTCTCACCAGTGGCTGTACAAGCGCGCCGATACAAAACCAGGCGGTGCCTGCCGGGGTGAGGTCGGCTGCGATGATCGCGCCGGGTTGCATCCAGCTCGCTGATGGGTGGCACTGTCAGGAGTTGGTACCTGCCTCGAAAGCCGAGTCGATGGATCGCCAGCGAGTACCCGGCATTCTGTTGTAATTGACCATCCCTCTCAGCGAGGGATGGCGTGCCCGGCTGCGGCGTTCAGAACTGCATCGCACCGCCGATTCAGCAGGTCGTGCAGCAGCTCGGCATCATTGGCCGCATCCACGCAATCGCGGTGGATCGCCTTCTCCAAACTGCTCTTCAGCCAGTCACTGGTTCCTGGGTTGCTTAGTACCGCCTGAATTTCTTCGTTGATGGCCACTGTTCGACTTCTCCGTCCGAAAGGTGTTGTGTGCTCAGGGATTCACTGCCGGTGCACTGGGAAGGTTGCGGCTTTCCTGCGGAGCCATCGGTTGCCCCATCAGCTCAAACGCCGGTGAGATGAACTCGGCACCCATGGCCGCGGATAACGCCTCCAGCTCGAAGTCGGTTACCTGAAAGCTCCCCGGCCAGATCCTGATGAGCGCCGATTTTCGAGCGACAAGGAATTTCTCCTGTTTGAGCATGGCCTCGTTGACGGCGAGACGAACAGCCTCGGCAAGCGTATCGCGGCTCCTGAAGAAATGAGTCATGGAGGAAAACGCGCAGTCGATCGACACACCGTTGACGATCACCTGATTCGGCTTCAGGTCGATGACGACGCGATTCGCCACCACTTTCCGCTCCGTCCATTCAAGAAACCAGGCCCCGAGAGCGCCAGCAGCAGCGACGGTACCGGCGACTATCCAGTTTCCCTGGCTGGGCGCATCGAAAACCGGAAACACAGCAAATGAGCCCAGCAGCGTGATGGGCATAGCCCCTAACCCGAGCAGGCCTTTCGATAGAGCATTCATTGGAGGGGAACCCTTGATCGCTGATTTCGACCGATTATTCCACGCCGTCAGCGCCAGCAAGGCCGTAATCAGGTCGCAAAGCGGTCAGAAAACGTTTCCCTCGGATTTGGAAGATATGCCCCTGTACGACCCAGGCCAATCTGCTGTCCAGGTCGCCGGCGGGGGCTTCAGGGGGATGGAGTAGGCTGAGCTTTCGCCGCCGTGGACATATCAGACGCCCAGTCCCGGAGATAACCAGGGACGATGAGCTGGTGACGAGCTCTCGATCCCCCCGTGTAAAGGGCTGCAAAAGCCCTGCTCGCTGCAATGCGGTCACCAGGCCCTACCTGACTGAGCAAGTCTGGTGCGAGCATCACAGCGTCGATCTCTGAATTGCGTGCGTCCATGACCCGGCCGAGCTGTAGTGGGGCTGTCCCTGACGCATCGAGGTTGAGTAACGATGCCTCGAACTCTGATGAGCTATAGCCCTTACTGAGCATCCGGTCGATGCGCTGAAAGCTACTATTTTTGCTGCCCATATCAGCCCGAAGATCATCCCAGTTGGTGTACCTGAAGAGCGCGCTGTGGGTTGGCCGTACCTGATCATGGAACAGGCCAATGCAATCGAGAATGAACCGGCGGAAAGTGTTGATTGCTCCAGGTAGCAAGCTGAAGCTCGCGCCAGCGCTCCCCAAGCGCTGAAACCACTCGAATAATCCCCACTCGGAATCAACCAGTATCGTCACGGCCCCGGCGGGAACCTCTGGCTTGTCGTAGTAGACAACCTTTGTCTCGATGCCGTTGTTGCCCTCGAGCGACGCCAATTTCAGTATCGGGTGTTTGTCGATGAGGGGGTTTATGACTCCCTCGATCTGCCGGCCGGCGCGGATTGAGTGGGTGATCTCGTGCTTGCGTAGTGTGCTGGCCCGTTGGTAGTAGCTCCCATCCAGGCGCTGGCATGCGTCACCCAGGGTAATCACGGGTTGGGTACAGCGGTCCAGAAATACCGAGAGTGGCCAGCTCAGGTCGTGCGCTTCGTCGACAATGATGTGGGTGAACTCCAGGCCTATGACCGCCTCATGAAGAAGGGTCATGTGCTTGATTCGGTGATACCCGCGAAGCGGGAGCTGAAGGCGCTGATCGGTTGGTTCTATGGTCTGATCCCACAGCCTTTGCGCATACCCCACCAGCACCAAGCGATCTACGGTATCGAGGGTAAGCCCTTTGGGGATGTGCTGCTCTGATAAAGCAAGGTCAGTGCTGTTGCAGAAAGAGGCAACCATTCTTGCGCAGGCCGTGGCCACTTGGGCTGGGCTGAGCCTACTGATCGACCCGAAGCCTAACCGGGACGCGATGTCTTCCGGGGCAACCTGGTGCCGAGCGGATGCCCGCTTGCCCGGCCTGTAATAGCCGACACTTCGCTCAAGCACATAGTTGGCGAGATCTCCGAACGTCATTCCTCTCACGTTCGCGGCTCCGATTCGCTGCATCAAGGCCTGGAGCTGCACCGCGGTGAACGCCAGCACGAGTGGTCGACATGATGAAAGCGAGTCCACCAAGCGTTCGATCATGTGGGTTTTGCCGGTACCAGCCAGGCCCTGGATATGAATGCTTTCGTCTGGTTCGGCGTGGATAACGCGAAACGTCCGGCTCTGCTGGTTTGACAGAGAAATTATCTTCCCCGATGGGGTCTCGAACGAATGCTTGAGCGGATTGAGCTTCTGGGTGTGCGCAGCGCAGAAATTGAAGTCCCAATGCCCACCGATCAGGAACTGCTTGGCATCCAGCGCCTCTTCATCCAGAAAGCGAAGCCGCAGCCGAGGCATGAGCGCCAGCCCTCTCTCAAACAACTCACGCTTAAATCGGCCGGCAATCAGGCTGGAAAACGTACCAGGTGGATGCGTTTGGCTCAGTTCTGTTCCGACTGAAATCAACTCGGCCAAGGCCTTCTCAACGAGTGTTTCGCTTTTCGGCTTTCCGTCCAGGGCCGGTAAATTCTGGATGACAGCCACCGAAGCCACTTGGGCCACGTCCCACTGCCCAAGTAGGACACGAGCAGAACCACTCGGATCAACCAAGGAATCGGCCTGTGAAGCCAGCAGTGGGATGTAAAGAACCGGGTCGGTCACGCTTTCTTCTCGATGGAATGCACATCGTCGACCACCACCAGCGCTAGCGCCGGCGGCGGGGCTCAGCTACCCAGTGTATGCCAGGCCGGCCGAACGTCACACTGTCTCAACGCCGGTACCAGTTGAGCCGGTAGCACCTGGCGTCCTCGGGAATCTGGTCGGACGGCCAGCGCAGGCAGTCCAGATACAGACGCTCAGGTTTGCTCGGGCTGGGCCGAGTAGCCTGCACTAGGTAGGCCGACCCACCGGAAGTGAGGATGTAGTCGCCAGCGCTTAGGTCGTCAGCGCCATCGATGTACAGCTTGCATGGGGTGAAGGGCTGGCGTCGGCTGGCCATATCCGCTTTCCTTGATCAGTTTTCGATTTCACAGCTATCAAGTAAGGATTTGATCCGGTCTTGAAACTCTGGGTGCTCAGCAGATATCTCCTGAAGCTCAGGTAGTCGCTCAGTCACAATATCGGCCGCATTTATCCCGAACTCGGAAACCAACCTTTCAAGGCTGTTGATGACCTCTTCTGGCGCAATATTCTCTCGGACAGTGTTGCAAATAAGGGCTGCCGCGGCCTTGGAATGATCATCGAGCTCCACGACACGGATAGGGACTATATCCATACCCAGTTGCTTAGCTGCCAGCCAGCGAACCTGGCCACCGCCAGGGGTAATCTCATAGCGGTCACCAAGACGGGTAACCAAAAGGGGCTCCATGATTCCGTAACTGAGAATGCTCTCAGCCATAGCATCGACTTGGGCCTGACTGGGAGTTTTTGGGCTGAGCTTGCTTCGCACCAGCTTGTTCGTTTGGACCGCCGTGGGGTTTTTCAAGTCTGTTTTCCTCGACCTTTCGGGGTAGTGCTCTGCGGTTCGCCACTCGCAGCCTTCTTCGGCAATTCAGATGGAATATTTCTGCTGCGTCATTGCGCTTTTGCCACTACCGCAATGACATGGCCATCGGCGAAGGCCAGATCGAGCTTGCTGACATCGCGAGCCTGCTGGGCACTGCTGATGATCTCCCCACCAGGGCCACGGACTAAGGCAAAGCCTCTCCCGAGCAGTGCAAGCGGGTTTGTCTTGTCGTAGACCGTGCATGCAAGCTCCAGGCGCGAAAACTCCTTGGTGATCAGCGCCCTACTCAGGGAAGCCACCCTCGAGGCGGCAAACAGCCCCCTTTGGCGCTCAGCTACACACAGACCAGCCCCGAGCCTTGAAAATCGATCCTGCGCGAGCTGGAGGGCCATGCGCTGTTGGCTGATGAGGCGGTCCCGGCCTTTGTCGAGGCTGCTTTGCTGTTGCAACAGTTGCCGGTGCTCCCCATGGAGCATTTCCGTCACCCGCCGGCTGAAGGTGCCCCAAGCGCGATCCAGATGCGGGGCTTGGCCAGACACCAGGCGCAAGATCATGCCGTTGGCCCGCTCGACCTGAGCCCGAGCAGTTGAGGCCTCAGACATGAGCGCTGTCTTGATGAACCCGATGACCTTCGATGGTGTGTCGAACCGGCGGTGCGCCACGAGGTCAAGCACGCACTCGTCGACCTCGTGCCCAATGCCGGTGAATACCGGGACAGGCAACCGGCAGACCCAAGCCGCAAGGTTCGCGTCGTTGAGCCAGGCCAGATCGCTTTTCGCTCCCCCCCCGCGGATGATGCATACGGCGTCGAATGGCTGCTGTTGATGTTGTTCATGAACAGTCCGCAACGCAGAGCGGATGCTATCTGATGCATCACGACCCTGGAACGTCGCTGAGAAATACTCGAAGCCGCATACCTCGGCCGCAGCCAACTGCTCTGCATCACGCCGAAAATCGGCCAGTCCAGCGGCCTCGTGCGGAGCCACAACCGCAACGCGCCAGAAGCCCCCTGGAGAGGGAAGCCCCCGCTGTAGGTCGAACCACTGCCGCTCCTTCAGGGAGGCAATGATCTTCTGCATCTTGGCCTGCATGTCACCCAGCGTGTAGCTCGGGTCGATGCCGGTGACCATCAGGGAGAAGCCAAACTGAGGGGAAAAATCCGCCCTCACTTTCAGCAGGACGTTCATTCCTGCTTGGGGCAGGCCTCCGGTTGCCTGCTGCCACTCACCAAGTACCTTGCCGGCGACGTTCGCAAACATGGTGCACCGCGCCTTCGCGACCTCGGCTCCCTCACGCGACTCCAAGATGTCCATGTAGCAGTGGCCGTTCGGGCGGCGCTTGAAGTCGCTGAGTTCCGCAACAACCCAGCAGCTGTCTGGCACCGCAGCACGGATGGCCTTCTGGATCTGGGTAAGGTATGCGCTGAGAGTGAGGTGCTGCTCAATCGGATCAGGTGCGCTCACCGGCCTGTCCTTCTTCAGCGCCCAAGGTTGCTTGAACAACGCCCTCGATACGGGTAAGCCGGTCGGCGCAGAACTTACGGGCATCCGCAAATTCGCGAGCAAGGGTTTCCAACTCGTCGATGCTGACTTCATTGCGCTCCAGGCGCTTTACCGTCTGGTCGATGAAGGCGATGTTGGCTTCGTAGGTATCTCGGCTCATGTGGGAAGTCCTGGGGAAGATGGGATCAATCAACGTGCCGATTGTCGCAGCTTCCCCAAAAGACCCAACCCTATCAGCTCTCAGGCTGAACCCACGTTGTCTGACCCTCTGGAATCACGCCTCGATTGCAGCCGTATTTGGACAGGTACAACGCCCTGCTCTGCCGCAACCAGGCCTCAACGGTTGGAACGATCATCGCGGCATACTCGGCAAGGCTAGGGTGTTTCTTCCAGTCGCCATTGCCGATCGCGGATTCCAGCGAACGGTCATACCAGGCGTTGACCAGTTGCTCGACTCCAGCCAGTTCCTCGCCGGGGGACGGCGCGGAATGGATGAGGTTATGCGCCTCGCGTTTCCTTTGCTCTCGGGTGGCATGTGCAGCTGGTAACGCACCGAGGGAGAAAAGAGCTTCCTCAAAATTGAGGTGACGCTTCTCGTGAGTAGTCGAGTCCTCGGCTATACCGGGGACGAAAGAAAAGCGGCAGAGCTTGCAGTAGACCACGCCACCGTCCTTCCGCTCGTAGTGCTGCTCCAGCGAGCGGGCGACCCACCTGCGAACTTCGTGGTAGCTACGTGCCTGAAGATGATGCTGCGCCATCAGGTTGAGACGCTGCGTATGGCTCAGTCCTGGGTGACGGACCTTTGCCTGCTTGGCGAGCTTTTTGAGGTTTTCGATATCGCGGAGTGTGATTGGGTTTTGCATACGGCAGCCTCCAAAGGCTGATGCTCTGTGTCCACTTCGGAGCACCCGTAAGGGTTCCGTTGGTTTGTCGGTAGTGCTTTCGCTTTGCCAGTGTGGACGGCAGGCACCTACCCGTGTGCCGAGGGGAATATCTCTGTCTCGATTGCGAACGTCAAGCGTGATGTCGATTTCGCCCGGCTGGTTGAAATTTGAGCATCGCCGGGGGAGCGTTCCCAGGCCGCCACGCCAGGACTTTATCCACAGGCTTACCCCCACTTTCCGGGGACAAACCTCGGACGAAAAAAATCCCGCTCGAGCGGGACTTATTCCTGGCGTGACCTCATTCCAACTGCATGTGCTCGTCACGCCCCATGGGTTTGTGCAGAGAAACGCTTTCACCGTCCCTTTTGCCCTGAATGTAGGCTCGGTACGCATCCATATCCAGTTTTCGGCGTTTCATCTTTGTGACCGGAACACCTGGATAATTTCTCTGCGTATAAGCGTGGATTGCCCTTTCCACTTCTTCCGTAACGCCGGAAAATTCCTCTACTCGTTTGTGTACGCCGATGATCCATGCTTCCGCATACAGCACCCCCGCTTTGCGCCTTTGAACTGTGCCCTGAATACTGACTCCTGAGAGGTATTTTCTCTTGGAGTCTTTCAGTTGCCGGATAAGCACCTCATACGCATAAGCCGACATTTCAGCGCTACCGATTTCTCCAATAAAAATCAGCGATTGCCCGTCAGGGCCATAGCTGTAGAAACTCACACAGCCAAACGCTTTAGAAACCGTCATCGACAACATGCGAATCCATTGTGGCGGAACGCTTTTGGCTTTACCGATCCGCAGGGAAAATTCTTCCGTCTGGGTGGCATGCACATCGCCTATTTCCAGCTTGAACTTATCCATAAGTTTGCGGGCTTGCCGCATTGCTGCTTCGGCCTCATGCGGGTTGCTGGATTTGGCGAGCGCAAAACATTTCTTGATTCTGTCCAGTGCGCGAGCGCGCTTGTTCTTGTCTCCAGTCGCGCACTCACTCACCGCTCAATCCTCCGCTTCGCGACACGTTATTAAGCATGACGCTTCAGCGACAACCAATATCTCCCCGTATTCGGGTTGCTCAGCAAGTATACTTGCTCCATCCCCTCAAAAGAGGTGTCCAACTTTTGGACGCCAGCCCCGAAATACTCCCCCAAACGCGACAACACTTTTTCCTGTTCTGCTTGCGGCTGGTCTTTAAGTTCATCGAGAACCATCTTCAGCTCTGTGATAGCGGCGGCAAAAAACGTTCTTGCTCGCAACGCATCCGCTTGCCCGAGCGTTGACTCGTATTCACTAAGCACTACCGCCATCGCCATAGAACTCCGCTCACGCAACCCTGCGCACTCCTGAGTGAGTACGATTGCAATTAGAAGATCATGACTGCCCGGAATGTCTGCATGCAGCACCTCCAATATTTCCTCAGACCACTCCTTATCCGCAGGGAGGTTGTATCCTTCAAGAGAAAAACTACCGCTGGCCCCGATCAACTCATTAACGCCGTACATAAAATCCCCTTGTCCCTAAATTTGTGGTTCACCTTAACAACATGCATCCATCCGCTTCGCGACACGTTTAAAAGCGCACGAACGCAGCATCGAACTAGATCTTCCTGTTTGATTCGTAACTGATTCGGTTCATCAGGCAGTAGTCGACAGTGTATCCATCTATCCGGGTAACGATTTCCCCAGTCAAATCGAGCAGAGCAGATGCCCCTGCGTAAAATCCAATTCCGCCGCTGGCATATTTTCCGCTCCGAATCTGAAATCCTCTGGCGTCAGTGATGGATACGCCGGATATTTCGTGCCATAGGAGAAATACACCCTCCCCGTACAGGCCTTCATCCCGCACTGAAAAAAGAACCTGCCGGAGCTGGCTCCCGTGGGCAACGCCTATGAAATCGCCGTTTGGTAGTACCGGCGGAAATAACCTGCCGTCACCTCTCTTTTTAAACTCCAAATGTCACCGCCTGTTCATTGCCGTGTTTAGCCGGCTCTTTATGTTCGATATCACGCTGGTGACAACCAATGCTGACTTGATCAACAGGCTTACGCAGCAAGCCAGGCCGATCACGCACATGCCAGCGAAAATCATCCCGTGGACGGCTGATGTCCATGCTCCCAGTTGTGGCAAGTTCACGAAAATCATTCGCTAGACCCTCCCCTTGCGCTCGCAGATTTGCCAGCCAAGGCTTTCATCGCCGCCCGCAGTTTCGCGCAGTCGGTTTTCGCATCGCTGAGTACATACCTCGATCCGTAGTAGGTCAGCCAGGCGGTTGCTAACCCGGCACTCAATGCGCCGATTGATCCAAGCAGCAGTTCCAGTTGTTCGCTCCCGAGCATGAGATTTACTCCCCCTCAATCCTGGCCGCTTTCTCCAGCCCGCAAATTTGCGCTGTGCCAATGCTCCCACCATCGCATCCAATCCCAAGGATTTAATGCGTCCTGATTCCGATCGCCGCCCTCTTACCGCCCGCTGGTGTTTGCTCACTTCCGACACACAGCCTTCATCCGCTTCGCGACACATGTTCAGGAAAGCGACCCTCACACCACCTCGCTTGCTTATGGGAGTCTGACGGTTCACCTCACATAGAGAGAAAATCGCATTGGGGCTGGTTTCATGCTCACCGCTTTGAAAGGCCCGCGCCACGTGGGGTGTAGGGATATCCACCTCAGATGGTTGCCTTGAAGGGGTGTCGTCATCGCCAAAGGGGTGTTGTGAAGAGGTGTTGTGAAGGGGTGTTGCTGGCCTGAAACGCCCGCCCGTTAAGGCGTCGCGGCTATTCAGCCGGGTCGGTTTGCAGCAAAGGGTACTGTGAAGAGGTGTCGTCATTGCCGAAGGGCGTCGTGAAGGGGTGTCGTGAAGGGGTGTTGTAGGCCGGAACCCTTGATTTTGTTGGGCTCCAGCATTTTTTCGGCACCGTTCACAGTCGACACGCTTAGTCGGACGTTGCGGGGTAATCATGAGTGATGAACGCAGAAATTGAGCCGTCAACCACGCCAGCTTTCTTTACCGCAGGGACAAGCTGACGGCGGACTCGCTGAATGACTGAACACGTTTCCCGGATCTCGGCGAGCTGGATTTCGTAGGCCCGAACTATGTTCTTCAAGGGCTCCTTCACGAATGAGAACGACGAGACCTGGTACTTGCTTCCTTGGCCCTTGTTGATTGTCCGGATGACCCGCGGCTTCTTGGCTTCGCCTTCCCTGAGCCTCGGCAAGATGACTTTCGCCCATTCGATGGTGACGGCATTCGGGCTGGATTGCCGGATACGGATCACGATCGGTATGTGCCCTGGCTTACCTGCGTGCAGTGAAAGGGCTGTCTGGAAGAAAGAGTCGCGCAGCTCCTCCGCTCGGCCTACCAGGCTGGAATAGACACGATCAAGCTCAGCTACTGCTGGGTGCTTTGGGGCTTCACAGGGTGAGTTCATATGTTGCTCCTTTGTGGATGGGAGCATTTTGCGGGTCGACAGAGAGGGCGTGGCTCGTTTTCAGACGCAAAAACGTCCTGAAAACGGAGCCCAAAGCTTTCAGGAAGACTGATTATTACGGTGCGTCGTCATCTGGTGACCGGTTGATGCAGGTATAGCGCTTGGGATTCTGTGGGTGTGGGGTTTCATGTGCTACGGGGTCATACGCGTCGTCATCTGGCGCACTTCTTTTGTCATTATTTGCTGGGAGCGGCATTCAAATGGGTAACGCCTTGGGTCTGGATATTGGTTACAGCAACGTGATTGGCGTTTTTGGCAGCGGGGATGGGCATCCTGAGTCGATTATTCGCCCCTCGCAGGCCGCTCCCCTGAGCGTTCTGCCTGGGGATTCTGGATTACGTGCTGGTGAGGTAATCGTGGAGGTTGATGGCGCGCCCTGGGTGGCATTTGCCGCGCCCGGCCGTGTTCAAGATGGACGTGAACTGCACGAGGATTACACGTCTTCGCACGCCTATGAGGCCCTGTTTAAGGGGGCTCTGCTGCATGCCGCGGGTGATAAAGACGTGATTGACTGCTTGGTAACTGGTCTTCCTGTCTCGCAGGCTCGCGATAAGGCCTACGTGGAAGCCCTAGTAAAGCGTATGACTGGGACACATCGCATTACGCCAAAGCGAGAGGTTACCGTTAAGCGCGTCGAGGTGGTTGCTCAACCGATCGGGACTCTGACGGAGATCTACTGCAACTCAGATGCATCTGAAGTTATTGAGGAGTCAGTTTCGATCATTATCGATCCAGGATTCTTCAGTGTTGATTGGGTCGTATTTGACCACCGCGAGCTGGTAGTCAACTCCAGCAGCAGCAGCCTCAAGGCTATGTCTGTTGTACTTGAAGCGTGCAATGAAGAAATTGCGAAGGATCATGGCGGCATTCCTGGCGTTGAAAAGATTGAACATGCACTCCAGTCGGGTAAGTCATACATCCTTGTTTATGGCCGCAAGGTTGAACTTGCAGAATATCTTGAGCGTGCTGCCGAGCGTGTTATCCCATCCGTTTTCACTGAGATTAAACAAGGCCTTCGATTCCTGAAAGGCCGTGCGATCGACTGCGTGATCCTCGGCGGCGGGGGAGCCTCACTGTATGAGCAGTTTGCCAGAAAAGAATTTCCCGACGCATTGGTAGTCAAGCCCGCGAACAGCGTAAAAAGCAATGCCGAAGGTTTCTGGCATATCGCACGCTCTTAATTTAACGGGTGCGCAAGGACGCGCTAAGGAGGGAATGTGGATAAAACGATGAGACTACAATGTCGAGTCACGCCAGCGACACAAGAATTGCACGCGCATCTTGAAACTATTGACCCCGATTATCGGGGTAAAAGACTTGTTGCAATGGCAGCGCTATATCTAAGCATGATTAGTGCGACCGAAGATGCTAAAAGCAAGCAAGCAGATACTCAGCAAGATAATATTGTTGCTGATGACAAAAAGGAACAGGTCAGTAATGAGCCAGCCTCTCGTCCAGTTGCCAGCTGGATAAGGGGGGCAAATGTTTAATATCCGTATCAGTTCTTTTATTGCAGTATCTGCATGCATTGCCATAGGTACTTCAGTGAGCGCTAAAGCTAATGGCTTTTCATTAAAAGGAACGATGTGGGAGCGAGCGTCAATGGCCTCCGCATGCAAGCCGGACCCTCTGCTTCTATATTCACTAGCTCTAAAGGAATCTAAAACATCTGCCGGAAAAGGGATGATTGCACCACACCCGTTTGCGCTTCGCAATGAACCTAGTGGCGCTCTGTACCCTAATACCTACATGGATGCCAAGGCTGTACTCGGCAAATATATTGCCGAAGACATCCTCACCGACATAGGGATTATGCAAATAAACTATCGTTGGAACGGCAATAGAGTAGCGCGCCCGGAGTTTCTTCTTGACCCCGAGGTGAACATCCGCGTTGGTGCTCAGATACTTTGCGAGTCGATTGCTCAATATCCTGTCGATATGCAACTTGCTATTGGTGGGTACCATACACGAAACCCAAAGCGTGAACTTGACGCACGCGAGTATGCGAGTAATGTGCTCAGCATTTGGCGTTCACTACAGCGTTTAAAGTAAGGGCAGGGACATGCGAGTTAAGATCAACGCATCGATGATACAAATGGGCCTGCGCTGGCTGACATCTGGCTTGCGGGATTTCAATGTCATTCTCGCCGAGCAGCGCTTGACTCAAAGCGATATGGTTTGGCTTTCGTCTTTGAGCGCGAACCAGCGTCAGTTGAACGCTGTAGATGCCCTTCCCGTTTCTCTCTACCGTGTTCACTACAACACCCTGAAAGTCGGCAGGGGCTACCTGGACGATGAGGAGTTCAGGGAGATTGGCAACAAGATGGTCATGTTCATGGAGTTTTGTCATTTCTCCCGCGTCAACGAAACAAGCCCTATTCTGGCTGTAGGCCTCGACGATGTTGGGTATCGGGTGTTCGAGGCAGGATCTTTCGACTCTCGCATGATGCTGGTGAGCCGCGGCGGGTTCTCGATTGGCACCAGGTGCAACCTCAGGAAGCTGAGGATGAACTTATCATCGCCAGATGATCAACTGAGAGACGTGACCACCGTATTGCTTGGCGACCTTCGGTACTTCCTGAAGCCTGGCGTAAGTGGCATAGGCCGGGTTAAAGACTATCCGTCTACGATGCCCCTCGATGTGGTTGCGACCGAGTTGCTTCAGCAGAAGCTACAGCCGAAGCTGGTCGCGCAATGGACAGGATTGAATGCAGACGAGGTAGTTCGGATGAAGCGCTCCTTGCTACGGGATACCCCCCTTGTCCAGTCCCAAAGCGGGCGCATACAGGCACCGAATAAGACACTGGCTGAAAGCCCTCTTCACAGCCTGCTCTACCTCACTGTGTACAGGCTGCTCGCCGACAATCCTCTTCGGCGGACGAATGCTCGCGCGGTGGTTGCGGCTCATCGTGAGTATGTGGAGCTGTGTAAAGCGGTTGGCGTCGAGGCCAGCGATATGATCTCCCCTTCCAATGGCTACCAGCTCAGCAACGCAATGAAGACCGGAGACATCACTCTCACCCCATGCAGCAAGTGCAAGGAGATCAATGCTCGTTACGCGCTCAAGCCCGGCCGATGCATCTGGTGCAACCACTGAACATCCTCTGCCAGGCCCGTAGCCAGGCGGCATGCCAAGCGGACGACTTGGGTTATGGGTGAGATGCTGTAGGGTCGGAAGCATGCAAAGGCGAAAAGTGACCTTTAGGCTTTACCCCAATGTCAGCCAGCAAGAACGGCTGGACGGCTGGGTGCGCCTGCACGCCGAACTGTACAACGCTGCGCTTCAGGAGCGCATCGAGGCGTACCGCAAAGCTGGTATCAGTATCAGCTACTACGACCAACAGAACACGTTACCCGTCATAAAACAGTTTCGGCCGGAGCTGGTCGAGCTGGGTAGTCATGCCCTGCAAGAGACCCTGCGCCGACTGGATCGAGCCTTTCAGGCGTTCTTTCGCCGGGTCAAAGCTGGCCAGTCACCGGGATTTCCCCGCTTCAAATCCAGCGCCCGCTACTCGGGCTTCTCCTACCCCGATCCAGCCGGCTGGAAGCTCCAGCAGCTCGGCCAGCGCGGCGGCACGTTGCGGCTGGGCAGCGGCAAGGGCGCGATGATGATTCGTCTGCGGGGCCGCCACCGTTTCGCCGATTTCACGCCGAATGACCTGACCCTCAGCCGCCGCCGCAATCACGCCACCGGCCAAGATCAGTGGTATGCCTCGATCACCCTACGGGTGCCCGAGTCCGCCTGTCGGCGTGAGCGAACAGGCGACGATGCAATTGGTATCGACCTGGGCGTCAGTCACTGGGCCAACTTTGATGATGGCAGCCAGATCGAAAACCCCCGCTGGCTGCGCGAGGCGCTGCCCCAGTTGGCCAACCTGCAACGACAACGCGCCAGAAGGAAGCGGGGTTCGCACCGCTATCGGCTGCTAAGCCAGGAAATCATCCGTCTGCACCAGCGCATTGCAGATGGACGGCGCGACTTCCTGCATAAACAAACGACTTCCCTGGTGCAGCGCTGCGCCCTGATCGCCACGGAAGAACTGCAACCCCAGAACATGAGCCGCAGCGCTAAGGGCACGGTTGAGAAACCGGGCCGTCGCGTGCGGCAAAAGGCTGGACTGAACCGGGAAATTCTCTCGGCCGGCTTCAGCATGGCGCATCAGATGCTCACCTACAAAGCGCACGAAGCTGGTTCCGTTTTGCATCTGTCCGATACGCGCCGATTAAAACCCTCGCAGCGCTGTTCAGCCTGCTGGGCCATCGTGCCCAAACTGCTCAGTGAGCGCATGCACCGCTGTGCCTGTGGCTGCGTGCTGCCGAGGGATCAGAACAGCGCCAGGGTCGTACTGCTCGACGCCTGGATACTGCAAGACACGCCTGGGACGGGCGTGACGGCGAGACTCAAGCCGCTGTCCGCGCAAGCGGTCAAGCCCAAGTCAACGACCCGCGAAATTCCGACGACAACCGCACATGCGGTTTAGTGGCGGAAGAGTTCATTGGTGAACGAGATGCGAAACGACAAAGTTGAGTGCCAGTGCTGCAAGAAAATGATGGTCCCGAAGGTGGTCACTAGCGCCCCCTTCTACATCAGCGGCGTCCCCGTTGGTGGCCGGGACCCGGAGTCTTCGGTTTGTCCGTTTTGCCTGTCGCCCAAGTGGATGCTGACTGAGCAGCAGGTTCTCACTGGAGCAAAAGCGAATGCTGAGTTTTTTGGCATCATGGTGTTGCTTCTGATCAACATCGTCGTGTTCGCCCGCTTGGGTGCCGAGGCGTTGGGCGTGAGCCTTGGCCTGTCTGTTTTGATGTTCCTGTTGCGGGAGCGAATTGCCATCGCGGTGAAGGGTTGGCTGGCCGAACTCTTCAAGGGATGAATTGGGCAGTCGATAGAGAGAAAGGTTTCGTTGTGCGCCAGGCTCGCCCGCAGTCGCGAAGGTGAGGTGTCTACCCATCCAGGGAGAGGCCTGCCCTAGCCAGTTCCTGCCATTACGTAGATTCGCTTGGGTTTACAGCGCGCTGTGAGATTCTTAGGGTAAGAACTTTCGAGGGGTGAACGAGATGCGAAACGACAAGGCTGAGTGCCAATGCTGCAAGAAAATGATGGTTCCACGTGTGGTTATGGAGCGATCGATTTATGTCGATGGTGTGCAGGTCGGGGGTGAGAAGCCTCTCAAAAGCATCTGCCCCTTCTGTTTGAGCGAGGAGTGGAATGGGATGCCTCGGAAAAGCGGGCTTGCTCGCTTGCGTCGTGATGCCATTCTTGGGCTTCGAGCGATTTCTTTGGAGCTGACTATCATTGGTGGAATCGCCCTCTTTTTCGCTGTCATGGCGATCTACCGATTTGTCTTTGTCGGCTTCAACTAAAAAGGGGCTATAAAGCCCCTTTTTTACTCATTCGATTGACGGTCTCCTCGGTCCGCTGGCCTGTTTGGGTTGTTCAGCATTTTCAATTGCCGCAGGTCTAAAGTTTTTGGGCAGGGGATTGTGACGATTGCCCGCAGCGACAGTTTCCACAACCGGCCGGTCAGCAGATGTTCCATCACTTCCTGCTGCCTGGTACGTCAATGAAGCATGGACGCCCTTCGCATAGTCTTCATCCCCGCCAGACGCGATCATGGCTTCCGAGTAGGTGTGGTAGGAGGACCACTGATAAATATCAGAGTCCGTTGGCATGCCTGCCCGGCTAGCTGCTCGAAGTGCGGCTTGGCTATCTGTCAGCCCCAGTTGCTGCCCTTCAGAAACGTCATTGCTGAATTGTGTGTTCTCGTTGCCAGCCAGGAAGTTCGTAAGCGTTTTGCCGCCCGACTGGATGCTCTGAACCGCCGATGCGGCCTTGATCATCAAGCCCTTATCATCGTAGTTCTTACCGAAGGTCGATAGTTGCTGCGCGGCCTCTGAATCTGCCGCCCCTCTAACATCCTCACTGTTGCGAGCATGCGCGAGTTGTGGGGCTAGGCTGTTCTCCGCATGACGGTTTCCGACAAGCTCAGCACCTTGGTCTTCAGCCGCTTCCTTAGCAGAAATGTTCATGTCCTGAGCACCTGCATATGCGTCACTGTTACCCTGCCATCTTGAATTGAACTCGCCTTGCAAACCTGAGTTCCCGGCCGTTGCTGCGCCGGCTTTGTCTGCTATGTTTGCAAACTCTCCCGCATTACCCTGAGCTACGTTGAAGTCGAATGGATTGAATTGGCTCATGACCAATTCGCCGAGCCTGCCTTGCTGGTTAATCGCCCGGATTGCCGCCATCGCCCTCTGCTCGTCCGTATTCGACGACATATCTTTGATGCTTTGGCTATTAAATGCTTCAGCGAAGAGCTTTTTCCCTTCATCAGTTGCACCAGCCATGCGCTGAAGTTCTAAGCCAGACTCTGCTCGAGATACCCCGCCTCTCGATAGCGACTTGATCGCTGCATCGCGAAGATTGAGGCCTTGACTTGCCCTGATGGTGTCTTGCTGAGAAGCCGCTTGGCTGTACGTATTCTGTGCCTGTAGAGCTTCAGTGCGGCTTTGATTTATCTGATCAGTGTTGCTAACACTACTTTGGGCCATCGACGAGTCACGGAAGGCATCACCGGTGGCAAATGTCAGGTCACGGGTGTTAGCGCTCTCCACGGAAGAACTTAACTGCGAGAGAGATTTTTCGGCAGTTCGACGCTCTGTGCCGCTCATTTCGGAAAGCGACTTGCCATCACTGGTTTTGAGGTTGGCCATGATGCCTTTCAGGCCGGCTTGCCCACCAAGCGCTGAGGCTGCGGTTGCCATGTTTATCGACGACTCAGAGAAACCACTGCTTCGAAGATTCTCAACTGCCTGGTTATAGGAAGAGCTTTGCTTGAGAGCATCGCTAGCTTTGATGCTTTCGCCCATTTGCGTCATCGCTTCGCGCCCCGTACTCGTCGAGGCTAGTTGCTGGCCTGCCGCTGAGAGGTTGCTCTGGTACTGGCTCGTGGCCGTTTGCGAGGCGGTTTGGGCGCTCTGAAGGACTGCACTCGCAGCTTGGTCGCCGGTTATCGTCTCAGCAAGCTGCGGCGATCCCGTTCTGCTCACCCCGGAGCTTACCTGGTCGGAAGTAAACGAGGCATTTTGACTGAGAACAGGTGCGCTATCCTGGGCCCGAGGATTCACGTCTTCGGACTTGAATTTGTCGCCTGCCGTCATTTGGCTCATGACGCTGTTGGCAACCATGGCAGAGCCGGAAACGATGAACAGTGCCAATGGAGGCACGGACGCCGCAAGCAGACCGCCAATACCCAGTGCCTTGCCGATGGCTTTGTCTATGTCCATGAGTTGGAGCATTGCGAAACCAGAACCTGTGGGGTCGTAGCCGTTGAATACGGCTTCCATCTGGGAGCCTGCATACCAGAGGGTAAAAGCATTCACGATACTCAACAGCGGCATCCACAAACCCACCGCCAGCGGCAACACGAGATACTTGCCGAGGATAGAAAGGCCAGGCCCACCCAGGAGCAAAGCAAAGGCCATGAACGGCGTCATCGCATAGAGCATGCCCTCGAAGAAGGCGATCATCGGTCTCATGTAGTGTTTGAAGCTGTCGCCCTTCCCCGCCCATTGAATTTCTTGCTGGTTGAGCGATTCGCGAAGAGCCATTGCGGCTCTTTGCTCTTGCCAATGGTTCATGGCATCGACACGGGAATCGTTGAAAATCGGCGCAATTAGCGAAGTCAAAACGTAGTCCTGAGCCGACTTGCTACTCAGTGCGAGGCTCTGAATAGCTTGGTCAGTAGCGGCTTGAACCTGGATACCGCTGGTCATGCGGTTGGTCTTGGCCTCTTCGCTGAACCCTTTCTGGAGAATGTCCTCTAGCACGTCTGTATAGACGTTCTGCAAATGGGCGTTGAGAAACGACCGCGCCTCTGCACAGCTTTTCATGGTGCCGGCGGTACCGTCATAGACGTAGATGAACATCGATGAGTTCTGGTTTGACAGCACCTCCGCCCAGCCAGGCGATCGGTACAGGTCGGTCAAGGTCTTATCCGTTCTCAGCGCCACGGGGTTCAGTGAACAGAATGTCATGTACTCGTTCACCGATCGGGGCAGATCCCACCCGTCCGCTTTTCGGTAGTTTTGGAAGCCGTCCAGTGCCATCGGGTTCCGAAGAGCGTCGCGCACTTTCGACAATGTGCTCAGACTCGAGAACAGCCCGTAGTCGGTCATGCTTGGAGTAGAAAATGCCTGCTCCGCGGTTTTTGTAATGCCGTAGGCCACCGTTGAGATGACTGAGCCGACAAAGGCAGGGCCAAGAGGCACGTTGTCCACCACCCGCACCTGCGACGACACCGTATCCTCGATAACAGTGGTGGCTGTAGGGCCGTAGAACATCATGTAAAGGACGAGCACAAGGCCCGCCTTTCCGAAGGTAATGGCCTGGTTATTGAAAACAGCTTGGAACGCCAACAGAAATAAGCCTATCAGCGCGCCAATACGGGCAAGGTCTTCTGCGTCACCGCTGCCTGTGATCATTGCGCAGGCATTGAGCATGATCTCAAGGAACTCGGCGCTGCCTGTCGTGTAGATAGTGAAGTCCATGGATATCTCCGTTACGCGCCTGCGTTATCGTTGATGGTTCCCTGTGGCAGGGTTCCATTATCAAACACAGGGGCCATCTGGAGCATTTTCTCGGCTTGGCCATCGGCATCTTTGCCTTGCATTGCTTCCTCGATGTACGAGCGGTATTCATCCATGAGCTCACCCTTGGTAGCCCGCAGGTCCTCAATCACCTTCCCTGCATCCGCCATATTCAGGCTGGTCAGGCCTTTCTCTGTATGCCCAAGCAGCTGATAAATCAGGCTCATCGAAGCATCAGCAGCAATTTTCTTGGCGAACTGGTTCAGATAGTCATAACCGGATTGAGCCCCTGCCTTCTGGGTGATCTTCATCAAATTCACCCCTACTCGGCTTGATGCGAGGTATGCAATCCGGTTTCCGTCAGCAGCGGTTGCAGTGCCGTTCGCAAAACGCTCAAGGATTCCGTTGTTTTGAAGATCCTCTAGGATTCGAGTCTCGAGGCCCTTGAAGCTGGTGAGAGTTCGGATGTTCGGGTCTGAGCAGTCCGGGTCATCCTGGTCGCACTGGTAGACCTTGACATCAAGGTTGGCCGAGCCCTCAACAAGAATCTTCAGACCTTCGCCGGTGATCAGCTTCGGCATGGGATGCGCAGCGAAGTTTTTCCCCCCGCTGGCGTCGTTGGTGAGCGACACGTTGTAGCTGCCGACCATCGACATGATGAATTCCGCGTTTTCGTCGCTGCCGAATAGGATCTGCGACTGGAGGCCAGACTTCATCATGGCGCACCACAGAACATTCCCTGTGTTCTCACATTGAACGGCCTTACCAGAGGCAGCAATCCGGTTGGCTGGTGAGTCTTCTTTGGTGGATTTCGCGGTAAAGAAGTCAGATGAGACGTTCGACCCGAAGGCCGTCATCGCGGATTTGAAGTCGGTGCTTTCTTCGTATGCCTTTTTGGCATTCGTAACCAACCCACTCGCCAGCTGGCAGCTGTTGGAAAACATTTGATTGAGCGCCTGGATCTTGTTGGCCAGGTTGCGGATCACACCACCTGTCTGAGCGTCCATCGCATCGAGGGCCAACTCAAAGGCAAAGCCCGAAACAATGCCAGCCGCGTTCGACGCCACATTCCTCATGAGCGCTACAAACTCTTCGCCGTTGATAAAGGAGAACGAGCCGCTGTAAAGGTTGATCCCCCCGCATCCACCCTTTGCGCTTGGCGGGGTAATGCTGATGAGGTTGGCGGTGGATATCCGATTCCGAAGGACAACGGACCCGCCGGTAATAACGCCGCGTGTGGCTGTTTTATATGCCCCTGGACTGGTGACGTTGATCATGCCGCTGAACATTTCATTGACCTGCTGTTGAATGTTCGCGTGAGCCCCGAAGGGCACCATCAGCGCTACAGCAAGGGCGATCGGTTTGATTTTCACTGGGCACCTCCGTTGTCTTTTTGAAAGGCACGACGAGCTTCATCGCGCATCCGATTCACGAATTCGTTAGGGTTTTTGGTTGCATCGGGCGGGGCGTCAGCCAATTTTGTGGCGTCGATCAAACCCATGGTGTTAAGGCGGGATGTGGCGTTGTATTCCTGATCGGAAATAAGCCCCGCTTCATTCGCCGCCATTAGAATCCGAGTGGTTGCCGTCTCCATTGAAACGGTGCTGAAGCTGACGATCTTCACGTCATTCGGAGGGATGACCAGGGCCAGCGCCGGCGAGGTGATGATGCCAAGCTGCTCTGCGAGCCCAGTGTCGTACTGCGTGTTTGGGTATTTGCCGCCAGGAAGGGGTGCCCCATCCATAGAGACGGGCATGACAGTAAACCCGTACCTGAACTCGAGTGCAGAGACCGCTGCCAGGGCCTGTTCGCAAAGAATGCAGTCGTTACCGTTGTAGAAGAACATCAGCGCAGAGCTGCCAGCGATGAGCTTCAGCAGGGTTTCTTTCTGCTTGCCGGCCGCCGTCGCTAGAGCGTCGGAGGCGGCGTTGGAGGCGGGATAACGCATATCCTCGTCGAGGAAGGGGTCATTACGGATTACCTCGACGGAGTGACGCGAGAATCGCTCGGCCTTGTCGAGCATGATTCGCTGAGCCCAGAAGTACGCACTCACATTCTCCTTCGTGGGGTTATCCATGGCTGCATCACGCAGCTTCGGAAGCATTTCCCGAATCCACGCCACGCTGCCAGTCGGTGGCAACTCGGGCGCGGGCGGCTCGGAGGCTTCCGTTTCGGCAGGTGGTGGGGCCGCTGGAACCGGCGCGGGCTCAGTTTTCTGGGGTTCCTGTTCAGGAGGCGGATCTTCGTACCAGAACCAGCCGCGTTCTTTGTCCTGATAGAACGAAGAACCAGCAACCTGGGGCGTTTTTGACTCGGCGGGCTTGGTCTCTCCCGCAAGAGAAATGCTGCTTATAGCGGCAGCAAGCAACAAGATGGGGAATTTTAGGGGCGTCATGAGTCCGTCTGGCCAAGATGGGGATGCTCGAATTGTGAGCGTTGGCCAACAGGAGGGGGCGCGTTTTCAGGCGCTTTTACGGTCGGAAAAAGAGAGGAGAGTCGAGAAGGCCAGAGGCCTATCGCTGTGCGCGATAGACCTCGTGGCCGAGGAAGCCGAGAGAACCACGTTCACGAAGAACATCATTCCAATCGACACCTTTGGAGCCGTCAGGGATGGGCATGTCCGGCAACATTATTTGCGCCTTGATCCCCATTTCCCACAGACGTTTTTTTAAAGCGAATGCCGCTTTCTGGCCGCCCTCCTTGCGGTCCTTGTCAGCCCAGATTCGGACTGCTTTGGTGCAGGCTGGTGGTACGAAGCTCTCCAAAAGGTAGGAATTCACCAAGGGCCATACGGGTATACCCATGGCTGTTTCCACCGACAGAGCTGTTTCCAATCCTTCACATACATCCAAGACTTCTCCTGGATGCGATGTTGGCACCGCACAACCGGGAAGCTTGCGGTTGCTGGGGATTGGAAACATTTTTTTCGGCTCAGCGAGATCAGCTTTCTCACCCTTCATTGTCAGATAGTGACGGTTGATGGTCACAGCCTGGCCTTCAGGATCGATAAGCGTACACACTATCCCTGGATGCTTAGAACGCTTGCCGGCTTTGTCCTTGTAGGTCAATTCCGGATGAAAGCGAACGTAGCGGCTCAGCTCTGGTCGGTCCCAAGCAAGAATGCCTCGGGAGCGAAGATAGAGCCTTGCTGGTTCCGCTGATGGGTCTGTGAGAGGAACGGTTCCCTTCCACAGGTTGCGCATAGCTTCACGCAGCCAATCGTCTGAAACCTCTGGTTTTGCTGGGGCTCGCTCCTTACGGATTACAACGCTTGGGATAAATCCATCAGCGGTGCGTCCATACGGGTCTTTGACCCGGAGCAATGCTCCAACCTCCTGTAAAGCATGGTGAAAGCTCCAGCGGTTGACCCACATCAGCAAGGCTATGCCATCAGCCTTGACCCCGCAGGTACGGCAGATCCCGCCGCTCGACGAGCCTGCCGTCTTACGGAAAATCTTAAAACCGTCTTCCCCACCATGCACCGGACATGGAACCCCACGCCCTGCTTTTTTGTGAGCCGGCACCAATGAAGATGCGAGGCTTGCGTATATGTCATGCCAGCGGCCATCAGCGGCTACCAGCACATCTTGCTTCTCTGGGGCGTAATTGCCTTCTGAGTCTTTGGACATGGGTACCTCCGTTTGGTTGAGATGCGCCCCGAAGGGCGCATTTGCTGGCTATTACACGATCTTGATTTCCCAGGAGTTGCGGTAGGTATCAACCCAGTCCTGTTCTTTCTTGCCGTTGACATCGACCTCTTTGAGCACTTTCACGGGGGTTTTCCCGAGGAAGGTCAGCGAGATAACGTCACCTTGTTGCGCGCCGGACTGGCGGAGCTGAGCGCTAAGCTCAATCCCCCAAACCAGGTGCTCACCGATCCGAAGAAAGAACGAGTTTCCGTTCTTCTTGCGGAACCGATACGGCGCAAATCCAGACCCGCGGTATTCACCGGTCACGGACTTGCCAGCCACACCCTGAAAGTTGATCTCAGTAGCACGCGCGCCATGGTCATCACCGCCTTCGGCGGATTCGACTGCTGACGCTTTTTCTTGGCGCTCGGGTTGTGAATCGCGAGGGATGAACTCTCCCTTGATCTCGTCCGGCTGTTGATTCTCGATCGGTGCAACCTGTTTGCGATCTTGCGGCCGATACAGCTTGTTGATCACAACAGTTTCGAGAGGCTGCGTCGTTTCCTGATGCTCCGGCTCGGGCAGCTTGTGCGCGAGGCGGTCAGAGACAATGCAAAGGCCTTGTTGCAGTCGGAGGTAGCTAGGAACATCGAAGTCAACACGGATCATTGCTCTTCTCCCTGGCGACGCAGGTAGGAGGGAATGTAGTAGTTGTCATAATCGATGCTGTCACACCAACTGGCGTTGGCTGCGACTTGAGAGGTCTTAGTTGCCTGAGGGTACGAGGCCTTCAGGCAGCTGCGCAGATACCGAGAAACACCCAGCAGGATCTGCTCAGCGTTCAGAAGTACCACAGCGAGGAACACACAGAATGCGAAGGGCAAAATCTGCTTTGCAAACTGCGGTGCGTATACAGCTCCCAACATTGCAACGAGGAAGCCAAACGCGGTCAGCACTTTAACTTTGAGGGTTGTAGATGCCATTTTCAGTTCTCCATTTTTTTAGAACGGAGAACGCCCTAACGGGAGTTCCCCGTCAGGGTTTTTTTGACACAAAAAAAGGAAGCCAAATGGCTTCCTTTTTTGATCGGCGCTACGCGAACGTAGGCTTGGTTTTTAAGCTGATAAGCTCAGCTTGGCTTGCTCCCAGACGCATACACGTCTTGGGTACCAGTGGCAGCAGCATGCTGTCACTTAGGGTCAATGGCCTCCAGGAGGCAAATTCTTAATCGACCTTGGCCGATGAGTGCCGCAATTCTCGCCGCCATTTCACTCTGTCGTCAACCAGAAAAACGCACCTCAAATTCCGACGCTATTCGTGCGTGAAATCGAAATCCAGAGGCTCCGCAAGCTGGTGCAATAGTCCGGCCACCAACATCCGGAGAAACCGCTAATGGCGACCACTCAACCACAACCGACGAAATACCAATACTCCAAGCCATCCCTCAAAGGAAAGATGGTACTGAACACTGAGCAGGCGAAGTTCTTCGCCGGCAACCGTTTCGATAGCCTCATGACGGCTCTTTTTATCATCGACGTTACGTCCCGCAAGCTGGCCAAAAACCTCAAGACCTTTGATCACAAAGCGGTGGTTGATGCGGTCTCGAAGAAAATCGAGCGCATGGAAGTAGCCGTGCGTGACGAGTCTGAGCGGATGGACACGCTTTTGAAGAGTCTGGGAATCAAAGAGCTTGCAGGGTACAGCTCACCACTGACTCGCGAATTCGAAATCACCAGCCCAGAAATCAAGCGGATGAGCAGCCTGCTTCAGGCATTTGACCACCTGATTATCCAGGTCGATACCGCCTGGCTGCATGAGAAAATCGATAGCTCGGAAGCTGAGGAATTTCGTGCAAACAAGAGCAACCAAATGGCCCGGCTGATCCGCTCACTCGTTGGCCTCGGTCAGAGCGCGCGAGCAAAGGCATACGCCAGCAAAGTTGCAGAGCTCCAAGAAGATATCGAAAAGGCAGAAGCCAAAGTGAGCGCCGAGAAGGAGGAGCGCGAGGCTGCGGGTCACATTGAGCCTGAGGGCAATGTAGACGCACTCGATTCGCTTCCTGAAGAAGCGGTTGCCTGATAGCTCCAGTAATGAAAACGCCCCGCATTGCGGGGCGTTTTGCTTAGGAGGTTCATTATGCTTGATGATCTTACTGCCACACCGGCCAGATCCAGTAGAAGACGCAAACGAGCGCCGGATCAGCCTCCCCTACGCGAATCCACCCCACTGTGGACAGAAGAGCTGGCCACCGACGAATCACTTGAAGCGCCGCCAGAGGCAGTATTTTGGGATACGGTCGCGATCATCTCTGTCACTGCTGCTGTTCTTGTTGGGGTGGCGATAGGTGTTCCTCTCGGGGTCTATCTTCATGGCACGTTGTAGATCCATCCTCGCCTCGGCGCTTCAGCTTTTCGACATGTCGTCTTGCAGCCCAATACCCCCCCTTGATTCTGCGCTCGCTCAGCGCCCGGCAAATTGACACCACATGGCCCCGAGTAAAAACCGGGGCTTTGTAGGACTGGATTTTACGAATCACGCCCCAAATGCTGTAGACCCGCTCAGGCATTCCATACGTGAAGCTGGCCTGCCCTGCCATCACTCCGTAGCTGTGGATTTTCTGAGAGTGGACTCCGGTGACCTTCTGAACTGCCTTCACGTGTGCGTAGTTCTGCATCAGCGGGTTTTGCACGCGATATTTCCTTCGGCCGACGATCTGCAACCAGCTTTCAGGTGCTTCAGGGTAGGTAATGATCTTTCCCTTGAAGCACTTCGTTTCCAGGACAAAGATCCCGTAGCGCGACACGATGATGTGGTCAACCTGTGTCGACTCTTCCCTTGTCTTGCCTCGATAGATCGCGTTGGCGAACACCTTGTATTCGCCGCTAAGGCACAGGCGGAGCATGAAGTTCACCTTGTACTCCCCCCACCATCCTCGGTATGCAGGAAATTCAAGTAGTCGAACGTGGGCGATGCCCGCGAGAAGCCCCAGAATCAAAACAGGGGGCAGGTACAGCATTAGAAAGTCATTCATCAATTTTGCACGAGATATCCCGGCCCTCAGACCAAGGGATAGCGCGGCACGCTCAGCGTACCTCTGCTCTCGCTGCCTCCTTTTGGGATTGAGGGCTATCGGTTTGGATGTGGGAATAGGCGTAGCCATCGGCCCGCTGAATCAGGGTGCAGTGGCGGTGGTGGATGCCCTGCACCACGCCATCAGGCGTCTGGATGTTGAAGCTGCCGGTCTTGCGCACGGCGACGCGACCCTGGTGGGTGCCAGCCTTTTTGCCGGTCGGCACCTCGGCGCGCACCTGATCGCCGGTCTGGAAACCGAAATGGCGTTTCTGTCGGGTCAAATAGCCGCGTGGAAAACCGTGGGCGGTAAGGCGGGTGCGCTGGTACTCGCCGCGTCCGGTGGCCTTGATCGCCAGCGTGGGGCGTTGCCAGTGCTCGATGGCCCTGATCTCACCGACACTGGCTGCATCGAGCGCGTGGGTCTTCGGAAGGCCGAGGCATCGTCGGTTAAATTTGGTTTGCGCCCCGGTGCCCGTGGTGACCGACAGGCCGGTATCCAGCAGGGCACGGAACAGGGCATTGCGGGTGGCGTTGACGGCGGCGGCATCCCGAAGTGGGACTTTGGCTTTCGCCTTGATTCGCGCCAGCAGCTCTGACCTGGCCTTCAGGAACACCTCGACTGGCTGGTTGCCCTTGCGCTGATTACAGGGCCGGCAGGCCAGGGTCAGGTTGGGCACCCGGTCGCTGCCGCCGGCACTGCGCGGAACGATGTGCTCGATCTCCAGCGGCGTATTTTCAGCGTCGCAGTAGGCGCAGCAGCGGCCCCACTTCTCCAGCAGGTATTCGCGCACCTCGTAGCCGGCCAACTCGCCCTGCTGGTACTTGACGCCGCTGATCTCCGGGTTCTGCATGGCCTGCATGTCGAACTTGACCCGCTCGACTGCCAGATCGCTGATCGGAGCCCAGTTACGCATCCTCCCGACCCAGCCCAGCGTGGTGTCCAGCCGGTGGCGCAAGCTTGGCGGCAGCCAGCCTTCCGGCCGGGTGCGGTTGTCGAAGCGCGGTGTGCGGTGGCGCAGGTTCTGACCACGGCGGCGACGGCGAAACGCCGCCCGCTGCTGCATGGCCTGGCGAATCGCTGCGCCCCGATGGGCCAATTCCATCAGTGAGAGAACAGACACCCGCTGGCCCTTCTGGCGTACCAAGGCAATGCCAGTGAATTTGCTGCCCGGATCGAACTTGAGCGTCAGCGATTGCAGCGCGCTATCGGCCTGCCGCCGATCCACCAGACGGATCACGAACGGCACCTGCCGGTGTATGCGGGCGCGACCGCGCTCCAGCAACAATCGCGCTCGCTTCTCGCTGCATGGCATCAACGGCGTGCCTGTCTTATCCAACACATAGACCGCCACGGCGATCCTCCTTTGAACTATGCCCTTACGGGCCTGGTGACGGAGCCTTGCGGCTCGCTCCCCTCGGGAATGTCTGCACCCGGCTCCCGCTGTCGCGGCGGTCGGAATCTTCGGCGTTTTACCTTTCGCCAGCATGATCCCGACCTTCCAGTGCCCGGAACTGAGGAAGCATTCCGGGGTGGGTCGGTTCGACCTGGTGCAAACGGAGCGGGTTAATACCGCTTTCCCTGGTCAACCCAGCCTGCTTTCACAAGCTCCGACCTTCAGGCCGGGGTAGTTGACTCATACCATCGCAAATCCGCCCTTACGTGCGGATTCTCCATTAGAGCTTCGAGCAGCAATCTGTCCATCGCCAGAACATGTACATGGCATCGTTCCCAGTACCTGGAACATGCCGACTAGGCCCACCCTCCCAAGTCTGCGGCGGTTCTCCGAGCCACATTGCTCTGCTGTTCTGCGACTTTGGCCAGAACTGGGTCACTTTGTACTGGCTTTTCGGAATCGTCGGGTAGATACCCGCCTTGCACACGTTTTCATCACCCATAGTGCGTCGAGCGAGGCCCCTGCGGTGTTGCTGAGCGATCACTCGCGCAGCCAGCAATGCTGTCGTCCGGTTTGCATCTTGCGCCACGGTTACGCCGGCAAATGGGTAGATGCTCCCCCATGTACCGGTACACCACCAAAGCGACTCAAGAGGTTCCTTTCGAGCGGTAACCAGCGCGGATTCGGCAGCACAGGCCGCAATAGCGATTGGGTTTGCCACGGCCGCGGACTCGGGGTGCTGGAAGAAAGCCAACGTACCGTTGTTCCAGGTCGGGTCGATCTCAGTGAAAGAGATGATATCGAGGTCGAGATAACCGTCCGGGTTGCATTTGGTAGGCGTATAGAGATCGAGGATCTGAAGTAGCGGGAATGCATACAGATGCGCGTGGTAGAACGACCCGGCAGCCTGACCTGTCTGGGTGCTGTTGTCCTGCCGAAGTCGGCCATAGCTGCGCTTGTTGCCAAGCGGCAGCGTTACACCACCTAGGGTTGGCGAGCAGCCTGGCTTACGGACAGTTTCAACCATCCGTGCCGGCTCCCACATTGCAGTGATGATTCCGGGCTTGTAGATCGAGGATGAGCCTTCCTGGCAGATGCAGAAGACCATTTTTGTAGCCTTCGCGGGGGCTGTGCCGGGGGTTATTTGCACACCAGAAACACGAATTGGGAAGAGGCACGCCCAGCAGATGTCGGTGAACAACTTCGGACCAAAAAGGCCAGAGTCCTCACACATCACCTCTCCGGAAGAGGACGCCTCAGCCGCTATCCCTGGCAGGGAAAACATGCCTGCAATCACCAGAATTGCGGCGGTTATTACCTTATTGATGCTCATGATTGGCCTCCTCGAAGGCTGTTTGAGCAACCTCGCGGACGATAAAGTTTTTGGTGTCGGCTGTTACGACAGATGGGGCTCGAAAGATTTGGAAGCGCTCCGCCATGTCAGGCGGCAGCAGGTACAAGGGCGCATCCAGGCTGTCCTGAACGCTGTTGAACAGATCCCAACCAGAGGCAGTGGGAATCTGAGTCGCCATCACAGTGACGGTCAGATTTGCCCCATGGTCTGCATATTCACGCTTCGCCAGGGCAACCTGCCAAGGTTGCGTCGGATCAATCACGACCAGTTTCTGGTCAAACGGCATCATGTCGAGTGGATTGATCCTCCCCGCCTTCTGAACAACCCTTCCTTGGCTATCGAGAATGTCATTGGGAACGATGACAGATGCGTCGACGAGGCGTGTCGCACTCTCCGTTACCGGAGGCAATGGGTGCCCTTTGTGGTTATCCCAAAACCGAGCGATTGCTCGCTTCTTCATGGCGTCGGTGTCCAGCTCTGCGATGCGCTGTTTCGCAACCTCCATGAGGTCTGGCTCGATGATTTCCTGTGTAGAGCCAATAGTGCCTAGATCCCCACGCTTACCATCCTTAACCGCCCCCTCGATATAGCTAACGGAGGACGACCCAGCAGCTTTAGCGATCAAAGCATCATTCGGTGCTTCGAGAGCGACGGTGGGGACGGCTGAAACGCTATGACGCTGGAATGCGAGAGGATCGAGCAGAACACTCACAGTGCTTTGCGTCTCTTGCGTGAGGAGGTGCATTTTGGTCACAGCATCGCCCATCGACATACCATCAGGAATGCCTCGAAAAACGATGCCAACACCAGGCAGTCCGTCAAAGGACAGCAGTATGTCTTTGAGGGCAGTGGCTCCCATCGACCACGACACGAATATTAGAGTGCGGTTTCCATCGCCCAGGGGATGTTTTTTCTCGCGATCTGAGCCATCTGCGCTGGCGAGTGCTGACTCGTTCTGCAGGGACTCCTCATCACTGCCTTGAGCGATCGCCTTTTCGGCCATCTCACCCACCCAACTCATGTCATCGCGGCCGCTTACTTCATCGCGTGCCGCTTTCGCATTTCGGCTGATTTCCCTGACCTGCTCGAGGAGCGCCGGATCGAATTCATTGATGTCGTACTTGCGAATGCCAAGGTCATCGCCGGCGATGGCCATCGTGCAGCCGAAGGCCAGCCCAATGCACATGGCTAGTTGCTTTTTCACCATATTGGATACGCCTTCCCGATGATTTGGTCCGTCGACGCTGAGCCCCAGTAGCGGGAGTCGAAAGAATCTGGCGTGCGGCCGAAGAACCAGTAACGGCCCTCGCCTATTTCCCCTTCCCGAACGTATTTCTGGGGATCAATCCCGTGCTGGTTGGCTACCTGAAGCCCTTTGCCCACGGACACGCCATTGATGGTTGTCTCATCAAGCGTGACCTTGGCGCGATCGCCAGGCATCCCCTCGAGCACCTTCACGATGATCGTGCCGTCAGCAAAAATCGGACTCAGACCTTTGGAGTGAAAGGCATAGATTTCCCCTCGCACCAGGTCATCCTGCTTTTTATCGATGATCCATAGCCTGTAAGGGGGCAGGCATAGGGAGTCCTGGCTAGCGATAGCGATCGAATAACGGGATGCCAGCAGCACAACGCTGCCGGCAACCACTGCGGAAAAGAGTAGGCCTTTGCCGAGAAAGGCTGCCGAGAGTCGCTTTGGAGCTCGATCTCGCTCAACCTTCGCCATTGCCCTTCGCACCTTGGCCTCAATGCTGAAGGGGTTCGACAACGCCATTACGCGACTTCCGCCGGATTAGAGCTGTACTCGACACCTCGGTCACGGAGCACGCGCAGAATTGCCTCATCCTGCGGAACGCCAGTGAGCGTGTAATTTCGGATCGCCTGCACATCTTCAGGTGCGGTCGAGTAGAGGAGGATCGAATATGGGTCCACCGTGAGGCGCACGATACCGGCCCCGCGGGGGGTGAGCATGAAGATCTCGGAGTAATGCCCCTTGTACGACTTAACAGTCTTCAGGATTCGATAGCCACCCTCTCCCAGCGGCAGACGCTTGTTTTCCTGGATAGCATCAATAGCTTCGGCCTTTTGACCGAGTAGGAGGGTGAACGCGGAGTTTTCAGCAATGGCCTGTCCGACTTTGTTCTGATAGAGGTCGTTGACCCCCTGGGTAATGACGATGGCACTACCCCCATATTTCCGGAATCGCCGGTAACCGTGCTCAATGAATTCACCAACGTTGCCCTGGGAGAGCAGCGACCAGGCTTCATCGATGATCACAATTTTCGGGCGGTCACGCTCACCGAGGTACATGTCCTGCTGGATTTGGTAGATCAGCTGAAGGAGCACCACTTGCTGAAGGTGTTGGCGGCCCTTCAGTTCCTCAAGCTCGAGTACGGTGAAGGGATTCTTGAAGTTGAGATTGTTCTTCCCGTTAAAGAAACGGCCGTACTGCCCCTTCGAGGTGAATGCGAAGAGCTGATGGCCAATGTCTTGAATACGCGGATCTGGGTCGCCAAGTAGAGAATCGGCGATGTTGTCGACGATCATCGTCTTGCCCAGCTCTTCCCAGCATTGTGTGAGGTGCCTTTTTAGCCCGGCAGTTTGGAAGTCGATCAGGGGCACGGTTGGGGCAGCCATGGCAGAGAGCAGCCCAACCAGGACATCCTCCTCCTCGCTGTAGTCCTCAATCAGCTCGAAGGGGTTGAGACAGAGATTCGACTCCTGGTCAAAGCGTGCAAAGTCGCCCTTGTACGCCTCAGATAGCTTTAGGTAGGACAGGCCCACGTCGATGACCCACACCTTCGCTCCAATGCTCAGATACGACGTGATGAGATAGTTGGTCGCAAACGACTTACCGGAGCCCGACTGGGCCGCGATCATCGCGTTGTAATTGGTGTCGGAGTCAAAGAGGTTGAAGCTAACCGGCTGACCGTTTCGGGAAATGAACGGGGCCACCTGGGTTCCAGTGCCCTTCCAATCGCCATAGATCGGCAGCAAAGGTAATGCCTGGGTGAGGCTCAATGTCTTGAACCGGAACAGCTCCCTCATCGCATCCGGGTCGGCACACATAGGTAGGGAGTTCACGAACACGGGCAGCACACAAAACTTGTCCTCCATGAGGCTGAAGCCCTGCGTGGCAAAATGGCTCTTCGCATTCGACGCTGCCTGAATGAGGTCTTCCCGGTTCCGGCCGAATACCACGAGGGTCATTGTCGCCTGTACGTTGGGAAGCCCTTTGTCGAGATCTTCAAACAGCGTGTCATAGGCTTCCTTCGTCTTCCGTAGAACGGGTACGAAATGCACCATCGGGCCGAAGCTCTGGTTGATGGCCCATTGGCGGCGCTTCGACAGCTTGTCCTTTGTTTCCAGCTGGGGAGGGAAATACAGGGTCATGTTGATGATGCAGTTACCCCGGATTCCGCCGCGCTGGGACAGAATGTCAGCGAGGTACTGAGAGGCATCGCCCTGCCACATGACATCAGGGAAGCGCTTGGCCGACAGCGTTTTTACAAAGCAGTCATCTCCGATCTGAAGGTGGTCTTTCTTCACGTCGAGGCTGCGGTTGTAGTCGAGGATCTGCTCATTCAGGGGCTTGTCTGTGTCCGCCTTCATGTCCGGATCTTCGCGCCACGACGCCGATGGCCCTTGGTTCAGGATGGAGGAGAAAATTTCCCGGTAGGAGTCGTTGGTGAGCGGCACGGCTGCCAGGTTGCAGCTGTCCAGCGAGGTTCGCAGTCCGTCGAAAAGCTCCTTCGCCGCGTTCGCTTCTGTCTGGGTAGGCAACGCATTGGCGATCGGAATTGTTACGGATACGACCAGGCTCTGTTCACGAATGCGTACACCTGAGATTGAATCAACTGGGCGCATGGTTCGGTCACTGAAATACTCGGCCCGCGCGTTCGTCACTTTCTCCAGCAAGGCTTGGGTTTCCACGGGAAGGTCAGTGCGGCCGGATTCACGGAAGGCCCGACGCAGACGAAGGAATCCCGTCTTCATCTCATTGATATTTTCAGTGCAAATCAGGCTGAACTGAATCGTTGTCTTCTCAGGCCAGTCGACCGTCAAACCAGCTTTCAGGCGGTCGCCTTCATCCCCGTTTGAGCCTGAGAGCGGGGAACACAGGAATGCGAATCCTAGGCGGTTCCCTTCCAGCTGGAACAGGTAAAGATTCGGCTCGTAGGCGAGGCCGTTGATCAGCTTCGAGAGCCGAGGTGTTGAGCGGATAAGCGCTTTGAGCATTTCTGAATTCCTTAGAGGGTGCGATTCGATTCAATCCAGGCGCGCAGGCCTTCTTCAGGCTTGCCTTCTCGGGTCAAACCGTCATCACGAATGAGGAAAGGGACATTTCGAGCTCCAAGAAACTGAGCTGTCATCCGGCGCTTCGAGATCACATCGAGATCACACTGCGCGGTTGGGAGCTGTTCGAGAGGAGTTTTCATGTCGCCGGAAGCGCCAGCTTTCCACGCAGCAACCTTGTCTTTCGCGCAGAGGAGTTCTTTGGTGCGCACCGCGCTCTCTTGGCTGAGCAGCGGCAACATCAGCACGTCGAGTCGATACCCCTCGGGAAGGGATGAGCGGGCTTGTTGAATGATCTCTTTGCAGAAACCACAAGCAGGGTCGGAGAACATGGTGATTGCTTTCTCACCGTTGCCGACTGTGAGGGGGGCGAGATCCTTGAAACCGAGGTTGGTCTTATCCACTGGGATGTAGTGGGCGGCGATCCGAGCATCCTCGATGGTTTTTAACTCTTTCTTCGCCCACACGTCATAAACCGTTCCCTGGATGATGAATCGGCCGGTATCGCTGATGATGGCGAATTTGCCGTTCTTCTCGATCGCCAGCATTGCAGACGCAGGAAGCATCACTACCTTGTCTGCGTTCTTGTCCGCAGGGCTCGCTGCTACTGCGGTGCCAGCCAATGCAAGCAGCGTCATCGCAAGAATGGTTCGGGTTGGTTTGAACATGGGCTTACCTCCTGAGTCGATTCACCCAGAGTATTTGGCCCGGAAAAGAAAAGGCCTCTTTTTCAGGACGTTTTAGCGTCGGAAAAAGAGGCCTTTCAGAGAGGCGTTCTGACTGAGATCAGAAGCCTACAGGCAGGGCTTGGAGAGCGTTGGTGACTACAGCTGCTGCTGGGATAGTTGCCGACATTACCGACTCGATAACATCCGGCGCAGCATAGAGGCCAACACCGCCGCCAACGCCAGTAACGAACGGCATAAGCGATTGGCGGAGAACGCCCGCGCCGATGCCGGTGAGGATCATCAGACCGATCAGAATGCGGCCGAGGGTACCTTGCATCCACTCAGTCAAGGTAATCCACACGCTATCGAACGTATCGCCGCCGGTACCCGCGAGCGCGGTACCGGCGACCACCATTGCCGCTGCGATGGCCATCGTTTGGAGGGTTGCTTTGTTGACGTGCATTGGTCTTGCTCCTAGAGGTTGACATGCGCAGGGGCTGCGCTCAGGAGACATTTTTCGTGCTTTCCGTAAGCCTGTGTTTCGCTTTCAGGCGCATTTGTCGACGGAAATTAAAAAGGGCCGCTTTATGTTACATATAGCACGTAAAAGTGCGTAATTTTGATAAGAAGCCACCTTCGGGTGGCTTTTTCTTGATCTTTCCGCCATATAGGTAAATAGTATAATCCATGTAATTTGTGTAAGGGGGTGGCATGG
>NZ_JAENSQ010000028.1:0-72167 GCF_016613125.1 Pseudomonas sp. MF6776 | reverse complement strand
TGTCGCCAATGTCAGATTACACACTGAATTACACAGTGTGTAATTTCCACCAGAAAGGCAAAGCCCCGCTGTTGCGGGGCTTTTGTTCACTCATTCACTCAATTACACAGTATTTGCTATAAAGAGCTTTATGCGGCCTTTCCTGAGTTACACAGGGCTGAAGCTTAGTGCTTCTCGTCAGCCAGCTTGTGCTCGAGGTAGTGAATGTTCACGCCCCCTTTGCAGAAGCCTTCGTCACGAACCAGATCACGGTGCAGCGGGATGTTGGTCTTGATCCCGTCAACCACGATTTCGTCCAGGGCATTGCGCATGCGGGCCATGGCTTCGTCGCGGGTAGCGCCGTAAGTGATCAGCTTGCCGATCAGCGAGTCGTAGTTCGGCGGAACGGCATAACCGCTGTACAGGTGCGAATCGACGCGAACGCCGTTGCCGCCTGGAGCGTGGAAATGCTTGACCGTGCCCGGGCTCGGCATGAAGGTTTTCGGGTCTTCAGCGTTGATCCGGCATTCCAGCGAGTGACCGCGGATAACCACGTCATCCTGCGTGAACGACAGCTTGTTGCCAGCGGCGATGCTGAGCATCTCCTTGACGATGTCGATACCGGTAACCATTTCCGAAACCGGGTGCTCCACCTGAACACGGGTGTTCATTTCGATGAAGTAGAAACGACCGTTCTCGTACAGGAACTCGAAAGTGCCGGCGCCGCGGTAGCCGATGTCGATGCACGCCTTGACGCAGCGAGCCAGAACTTCCTGGCGAGCCTGCTCGTCGATGCCCGGTGCCGGCGCTTCTTCGAGAACCTTCTGGTGACGACGTTGCAGCGAGCAATCGCGGTCGCCCAGATGGATGGCGTGACCCTGGCCGTCGGACAGAACCTGCACTTCGACGTGACGCGGGTTGGTCAGGAATTTTTCCAGATAGACCATCGGGTTGCCAAACGCCGCGCCTGCTTCGGTGCGGGTCAGTTTGGCGAACGAGATCAGGTCTTCTTCCTTGTGCACCACGCGCATGCCGCGACCACCACCGCCGCCAGCGGCTTTGATGATCACCGGGTAGCCGACTTCACGACCGATGCGCAGCGCCGTTTCTTCGTCTTCCGGCAGTGGGCCGTCAGAACCTGGAACGGTTGGCACGCCTGCTTCGATCATCGCGTGCTTGGCCGATACCTTGTCGCCCATCAGGCGAATGGTGTCGGCTTTCGGGCCGATGAAAGCGAAACCGGAGTTCTCGACCTGCTCGGCAAAGTCGGCGTTTTCCGCGAGGAAACCGTAGCCTGGGTGAATGGCGGTAGCGCCAGTCACTTCGGCGGCAGCGATGATGGCCGGGATGTGCAGGTAAGACTGAGAGGCCGATGCCGGGCCGATGCAGACGGATTCGTCTGCCAGACCCAGGTGCATCAGCTCTTTGTCGGCCTTGGAGTAAACGGCGACGGTCTTGATGCCCATCTCTTTGCAGGCACGCAGAATCCGCAGGGCGATCTCACCGCGGTTCGCGATCAGAACTTTTTCCAACTTCGCAGTCATCAAAGGCTCTCCGCAGTTCAAACGATGGTGAACAGCGGTTGGTCGTACTCAACCGGCTGGCCGTCTTCGACGAGGATGGACTCGATCACACCGCTGGTTTCAGCTTCGATGTGGTTCATCATCTTCATGGCTTCAACGATGCACAGAGTGTCGCCTTTCTTCACGGTCTGGCCGACTTCAACGAAGGACGGCGAGGCTGGCGAAGACTTGCGGTAGAACGTGCCGACCATCGGCGAACGGGCAACAGTGCCGTTCAGCGCCGGGGCAGCAGCGGCAACCGGAGCAGCTGCAGCTACAGGAGCGGCGGCTGGTGCAGCGGCCGGCGCTTGCATCGGTGCAGGCGCGTAGTACTGCTGAGCCGGGGTCTTGCTGTGACGGCTGATGCGTACGGACTCTTCGCCTTCCTTGATCTCGAGCTCGTCGATGCCGGACTCTTCCAGCAATTCGATCAGTTTCTTAACTTTACGGATATCCATGAATCATCAACTCCCAAGGGTCGGTCAGGGGCGCTTAACGCTTGTCGTTCAAGTCGTTGCCTGTGTTTCAAGCAGTTCTAGTGCAGCCTCCAGGGCCAGTCGGTAACCACTGGCGCCAAGGCCGCAGATCACTCCCACCGCTACGTCGGAGAAGTAAGAGTGATGGCGGAAAGGTTCGCGCTTGTGCACGTTGGACAAATGCACTTCGATGAATGGGATGCTCACTCCCAGCAACGCGTCACGTAATGCAACACTTGTATGTGTAAATGCGGCCGGATTGATCAGGATAAAATCCACACCCTCGCCGCGTGCGGCGTGGATGCGGTCGATCAATTCGTACTCGGCATTGCTTTGCAGATACAGCAGATGATGGCCGGCTTCACGGGCGCGACGCTCCAGATCCTGATTGATCTGCGCCAGGGTCGTCGACCCATAGGTGCCCGGTTCGCGGGTGCCGAGCAGGTTCAGGTTGGGGCCGTGCAGCACCAGTAGGGTTGCCATCTGCGTTGTCCTTGTCATGAATGAGCAGTCGTCAGAACCCGGCGACTATGCCGCAAAGACTTTATGACTGTCCAGTTCTATGCAATAGCCAGCACGATGGCCGATGTTTGCGCAAAATATGTGACCGAGTGATCTGATCCGGTCATTTGCATCACACAACTGTGTAGGAGCTGCCGCAGGCTGCGATCTTTTGACTTTTAAAGGCAAGATCAAAAGATCGGCCGATCGCGGCCCGAGCTCTCGGCAGCTCCTACAGGGAATGTCGTCAAACCCGGAAGGCTTGCACAGCTGTGTGCAACTGCCCGCCCAACACCAGCAAGTTCTCACCCTGTTCGCGGCCCTGGCCGATACGCAGCAAGTTATCTCCACCCAGCTGGTGAATCCGCTCACTGTGATCGCGAATCTCGCTGACCGCGCCACTTTGCTGCGCGGTGATATCGGCGATGCGGATTGCTGTCTCGGAAATGGTCTGGATCGCACCGACAATCTTGTCCAGCGCACCGTCCGCCGCTTGTGCCTGATTCGCCGTCGCTTCGGCGTGCTCGACTTGCGCACGCATGCCTTCGACCGATTGCCGGGCAGCGGTTTGCAGGCCGGCAATCAGGGTTTGAATTTCCGCCGTCGCCCCGGCCGTACGCTGCGCCAGGGAGCGCACCTCTTCAGCCACCACCGCAAACCCGCGGCCCATTTCCCCGGCGCGCGCCGCTTCAATTGCCGCGTTCAGTGCCAGCAGGTTGGTCTGGTCGGCAATCGAGCGGATCACCGTCAGCACGCCGCCAATGGTCGCCGACTCTTCAGCCAGATGCTCGATCATCTGCGCATTGCCCTGCACTTCGCCGACCAAGGCGTGCAGGCCCGTGAGACTCTGGCCGATGACGGTCTGACCATGCTCGACAGCCAAACCGGCATGGCGGCTGGCATCGGCGGCCTGACGCGCGTCCCCGGCAACTTGCTGGATAGTCGCTTCCAGTTCGCCGAGCGAATCGCGAATCAGCGCGGTATCCCCGGCCTGATGTTCGGCGCCGCTGTGCAAGTCGTTGCTCAACTCGGCGAGGGTGCGACTGCTGCCCGCGACTTGTTCGGCGTTGCCACGAATGGTCCCGACCAGATCCACCAGATAGGCGCGCAAGCGATTGAGCGAGGCCTCGATGTCGTGCAGTTCGCGGTTGGTCTTGCCCAGTTGAATGTCGCGACTGAAATCGCCGTCGGCCCAGACGGACAATGCCGGGGCGAGGTTGGTCAGGGTTCGCGCAAGATGCCGTTGCAGGGTGTCGATCAGCAGTGCAATCAGCAGAATCAGGCCGATCATCACGCCTTGCATCAGGCGCACTTCGCCCTGAATTTGCCCGTGCTGGGCACGCACCACCGGCTCCAGACCGGCGATGGCGTGTTGCACTGCAGCGATTTTCGCGTGGGTGGCAGTGCTGAGTTCGCTGCGTTTCTGGATTTGCTCGCGGGTGCGCGCAAGCTCTGCCGGGTAGCGACCGAGCAGACTGTTGAGTTCACGTTTGAGGCCGACACCGGCATCTTCGGCGACGGCTTTTTCGCTGCTTTCGATGCCCATCATCGCCGCGAAGTCGTCGCTGCTCGATTCGTTGCTGGCCACTACACCCAGCAGGGGCAGGGCATCGATCAACTGTGCCTGAGCGCGGATATTGCTGACTTCGCGTTCAACGTCGACCGCCAGTTCACTGCGGCCGCTGCTGACCAGTTTGTCTCGCGCCAGTGAAAGTTTGCCCAAGTGCTGAGAGGCAGCAAGCAGCGGCGTCAGGCAGGCCGCGTTGCCGCTGGCATAGGCACTGAGCTGGTCGAGGCTGGCGCTCAATTCGCGCTCGGCCTGCAACAGCAATGCCTGCGGATCACCGGCCAGTTTGCCGGCGGCGAGTAGGTCGGTTTTGCTGAATTCATCGAGGCCCGACAGGCTCGGCCGCAAAGTATCGGCCAGCGCCGGTGGCAGTTCGTCGAGTTGTTTTTGTACGCTGTCGATGGCCTGACTGGCGCCACTCAGACGCAAGGCATCGCCGCTGGCGAGGTAGTCCTCGACGTTGCGCGCCACCTCGTTCTGAAATTGCTGCGATAGCCCCAGATAACGCTCCATCAACAGATACGGGCGTTCCAGCGCGTTTTGCGACCACCACAGCGTGGCGCCAAGTGCGAGGCACACGGCGACCAGCAGCAGGGTATTAAGATTTGTGAGCAACTTCAGGCGCATGACAGCTACCAACGACAGAAATGGTAAGCGCCTGAATTTATTGCGGTTCTATTACAGGGTTATGACCGAATCGGTTGATTCCGATGAAAAGATGGCACTTTGCTTTGACTCCCGCGCCTTTTGCACTCGATTACGCCCGCCATTCTTGGCGCGGTACAGCGCCTCGTCGGCCTGGCTGGCCATCATCAGGCTGTCGGAATCATCGCGCAGATCCACCACGCCGGCGCTGAAGGTGCACCACAAGTCATGAGGTTGTGCCGGGTAATGGATTTCGGCGAAACGTTGACGGATCTCGTCGAGCACCTTGTGTGCGGCTTCCATGTCAGTGTCGGGCATGACGATGGCGAACTCTTCGCCGCCGTAGCGGCCGATGAAATCGGTTTTGCGCAAACGTTGCTTGAGAAACAGTGCAAGGCTCTTGATGACGCGGTCGCCCATCGGGTGGCCGTGGCTGTCGTTGACCCGTTTGAAGTGGTCGATGTCGAGCATGGCAAAGCTCAGCGGCTTGTTCTCGCGGCGGGCGCGGAACGAGCAATCTTCGAGCAGTTGCAGGATGTGCGTGTGGTTATACAAACCGGTGAGGCTGTCGCGCACCATCCGTGCTTTCAAGTTGCGCGCGCGGGCAGCGCGGTTGCGCACGGTGGTGATCAGATGACGCGGCTTGATCGGCTTGGTCAGGAAGTCGTCGCCGCCCTCGCTCATGGCGTCAAGCTGCTTGTCCAGATCGTCCTCGGCCGACAGGTAAATGATCGGCACGCTGACATAGCGGTCGTTGTGGCGGATCACCTTGGCCAGTTCGGTGCCGGTGCAGGCTGGCATGTACATGTCGAGGATGATCAGGTCAGGCTGGAAATCCGCCAGTTCAGCCATGGCCTGAATCGGTTCGATCAGGGTGCGGGTCACGATCCCGGCGCTGTTGAGCAGGCGTTCGGTGTGCATGGCCTGGGCGCGGGAGTCATCGATGATCAGCACTTTATAAGGTTCGTACTGGGCGACGCAGGTCAGGACTTCGATCTTTTCCAGCAGGCTCGACGCTTCGAGGGTGCCGGTGAGGAATTCCTGGCCGCCAGCGCGTACTGCCGCGAGGCGTGTCGGGGTGTCGGTTTCGTGCAGGCTGAAAAACAGCAGCGGCAACGGTTCCTCGAGACCGACCTGGGCTTCGGCAGCGAGTTTCAGGCCAACGCCGGCACCACTGAAATCCACGTCCATGACGATCGCGGCCGGCAACCGCTCGACCATCGAGGAGCGAAACGCCGCGACGCTGTCCAGCGACTGCGCGCTGAGGCCGAAGAATTCCAGTTGCTTGGCCAGCCGCTCGGCGCGGTCGTGATCCTGCAGCATCACGTAAATTGGTTTGCGCAGCGGTGGCAGGAAGGTCTGGTCGAGCTGATCGCCCTGGCGCAGGCCGGTCCGCGACAAGCGCTGCATCAAACGATTGAGATCGGTGATCAAGCCACTGCTCAGGCGTCCACGATTGGCGTCCACTGCTTCCAGCGACTGACTGATGTGGCGCGCGAGCTGGGTGTGTTCCGGCTGTTCGAAGCGCTCGGCAAAGCGCAGCAGGCGCAGGTTGGCCTCGCTCAGTTCGGCGAGGTCGACGGTGGACCATTCACTGCGTTGCAGGCGCTGCCATATCTCAAGAATCTGACGTGCCTGATGAATTACCCGCTGGGCAAAGTGGTGCTTGAGACGCTCACGGCTGGGGTCTTCTGGCTCGGTCATATCCTGACTACTAGTTAGGGTGCATGCTGAGATCGACTGGTGGCTCTATGCTAGCACCTCTTTTCCCTTAGACGAGTGTCGCACGTCAATAATCTGTAATGCGTCACTATTCAGTTTCTGACCGAGTGGTTTTGTTTTCGGCCTGGACGTCGGCAAAGTCCCCGCAAGCAGGGCACCTTAATATATAGCGGCTAACATTTCAGGCAACTCTGTGCGTCTCACACCAATAGGGCGAAACGGCGTATTAACGGCTCTGCGTCGAAATAGCAGGTGAATGGCATCAGGGATTCCCTTAGACCTTACGGATGCGTCGAGCGCCTGCACCATTTGCGGCATATCTTCACTCGCAGGTGCCCGGCCTTGGCACGTTGTTGTATGGTTGTGGTCGAACCGTTGACCCCAAGTGATTGAAAGGATATCGCCATGCTGGACTGGAAAAACCGCGCGGGCGCCGCGCCTGAACGTGCCGCCGAGCCCAAATCGGCCGCCCGCAGCTATGTCGGCGGGCTGTTGTTCAGCCGTGCGTTGGCCACTCTGCTCGGTATTTATTTGTTGGTGACCATTGGCCTGGGCTGGTACTGGAGCCAGGAGCCGGCGTTATTTCCGGTGGCGCAAAACGCGCAAGTGGCCGCCGAGAAAGAAGGCAAGCAGATGGTGATCGGCTACACCACAGTCGAAACCCTGAAGTCCGTGGCCGGCACATTGCTCGACAAGCCGGGCGGTTACATTTCCAACGACCGTTTTCCCCCTGGCCTGTGGATGGACAACACGCCGAGCTGGGAATACGGCGTACTGGTGCAGGTCCGGGACCTGACCCGCGCCTTGCGCAAAGACTTCGCCCGTTCGCAATCGCAGTCGGCCGAAGACTCCGATCTGGCCAAGGCCGAACCGCGTTTCAACTTCGACAACAAGAGCTGGATCCTGCCGTCGAGTGAGTCCGAGTATCAGGAAGGCATCAACTCCCTGAGCCGTTATCAGGCGCGCCTGTCTGACCCCGCGCAGAAAAACGCCCTGTTTTACGCCCGCGCAGACAACCTCAACAACTGGCTCGGCGATGTCGGCACGCGTCTGGGTTCGCTGTCGCAACGTCTGTCGGCCAGTGTTGGTCGGGTCAAACTCAATACTGCGCTGAAAACCGAAGTTCCGGCTGTCGGCGAAGTGCCGCAGCTTGACGAAGAAGTCGTCGAAACCCCGTGGATGCAGATCGACAACGTGTTCTACGAAGCGCGCGGCCAGGCCTGGGCACTGTCGCACTTGCTGCGTGCCATCGAAGTCGACTTCGCCGATGTGCTGGCGAAGAAGAACGCCACGGTCAGCGTGCGTCAGATCATCCGTGAGCTGGAAGCGTCGCAAGAGCCAGTGTGGAGCCCGATGATTCTCAACGGCAGCGGCTTCGGCGTATTGGCCAACCACTCGCTGGTCATGGCCAACTATATTTCCCGGGCCAACGCGGCAGTCATCGACTTGCGTCAACTGCTCAACCAGGGCTGATACATGAGTCAGAACGCCAAAGAGGCGGCCCATCGCGCCGCCTCGGATGCCGAACAGATCGCCTGGGTCGACGAGCAGGACAACCTGCTCGGTGCCCTGGTGCGTGCCGATCTGCGTGAACGCGGGCTGATCGGTCGCGGCACTTACATCATGTTGTTCAATTCCGCCGGTGAGCTTTGTGTGCACCGGCGAACCTTGAGCAAGGCGATCTACCCCGGTTACTGGGATGTGGCGGCGGGCGGCATGGTGCAGGCCCACGAAACCTATGCCGAGTCGGCTGCCCGTGAGCTGGCGGAAGAGTTGGGGGTCAGCGGTGTGGAACTCACCGCTCACGATCATTTTTACTTCGAGGACACCGGCAATCGCCTGTGGTGTTCGGCGTTTTCCGCCGTGTGGGACGGCCCGCTGAAACTGCAGCCGGAAGAAGTCCTGGAAGCGCGCTTTATTCCGGTCGAACAGGTCATGCAGGAAATCCGGCAAAAGCCTTATTGCCCGGACTCTCTGGCTGCTTTGAAGCGCTATCTGAAGGCGCAGCAAAGCGACGTCGCAAAGAACACATAAATTGGCGCTGATTGGCACTTAGCAATTGGCTTTTTTGCCGTTACACTGCGCGACCTTTTCAAGCTGCACCGACCTGCTTTTGTTGAAGCGCCGGTGCAGTAGCGCTGCCCCTGCCTGAGTGGGGCTTCGCGGTCGATAACCTTGCCCAAGGTTGCGATCAGTCTTTGTCCTCCCAAGAGGATTGCCGGTGGCCAAAAAAGCCGCATCCTTCGCCGCCCTTGGCGGTCTGGTATTTTCCACCGACGCAGGTCGTCATTGCCCGGAATGCAGTCAGCCGGTGGACGCCTGTATCTGCAAACAAACCGCGATCCCTGCCGGTGACGGCATTGCCCGCGTGCGTCGCGAGAGCAAGGGCCGGGGCGGCAAGACGGTGACCACCATCACCGGCGTGCCACTGGCCGAAGACGCGCTCAAGGAGCTGGCGACGACGTTGAAGAAACGTTGCGGCACCGGCGGGGCGTTGAAGGACGGGATCATCGAAATCCAGGGCGATCATGTCGAGCTACTCTTGGCGGAACTGATCAAGCACGGTTTCAAAGCGAAGAAATCCGGCGGCTAGCAGCCTCTGTGAAAGCCACCAGCGGCTTGATCCGGAGCTGAACAGGTTCAGCTCCGGCGTCGTCTCCATGGTTTTCACAGAGCCTGTTCATGACCGGTTTCTAAACTCCACGCGGTCAGCGCGGTCTACCGCCGCGCTGACGAACCGTCATTTTCATACTTTAGACTGCGCCGGCCTGAGATCAGGCGACGCACTATGACTTCTTTATAGGGGACTTCGATGTCCGTACGACGCACACGCAAAGACGATGGCAGCCAATGGACAGTTGCGGACAGCCGCAGTGTTTACGGGATTCGCCATTGGGGGGCCGGGTATTTCGCGATCAATGACGCCGGTCGCGTCGAAGTTCGTCCGAACGGCCCGAGCAGCTCGCCTATCGACCTGTTCGAGCAAGTCGACCAACTGCGCAAAAGCGGTTTGTCCTTGCCGTTGCTGGTTCGTTTTCCCGACATCCTGCAAGACCGTGTACGCCAGCTGACCGGCGCCTTCGATGCGAACATCGAGCGCCTGGAATACCAGAGCAAGTACACCGCGTTGTACCCGATCAAGGTTAACCAGCAAGAAGCGGTGATCGAGAACATCATCGCCACCAAGGACGTCTCCATTGGTCTGGAAGCCGGCTCCAAGCCGGAACTGCTGGCCGTGCTGGCGCTGGCGCCGAAGGGCGGCACCATCGTCTGCAACGGTTACAAGGACCGCGAGTTCATCCGCCTGGCGCTGATGGGTCAGAAGCTCGGCCACAACGTGTTCATCGTGATCGAGAAAGAGTCCGAAGTTGCGCTCGTGATCGAAGAAGCGGCCTCGCTCAAGGTCAAACCACAGGTCGGCTTGCGCGTGCGTCTGTCGTCGCTGGCTTCGTCGAAGTGGGCGGACACTGGCGGCGAGAAATCCAAATTCGGTCTGTCGGCAGCGCAATTGCTGTCGGTGGTCGAGCGCTTTCGCGCGGCCGGTCTGGATCAGGGCATCCGCCTGCTGCACTTCCACATGGGTTCGCAGATTGCCAACCTGGCTGACTATCAGCACGGCTTCAAGGAAGCGATCCGTTACTACGGCGAGCTGCGCAATCTCGGTCTGCCGGTCGATCACATCGACGTCGGTGGCGGTCTGGGTGTCGACTACGACGGCACGCACTCGCGCAACGCCAGTTCGATCAACTACGACATGGACGATTACGCCGGTGTCGTGGTCGGCATGCTCAAGGAATTCTGCGACGCGCAGAGCCTGCCGCATCCGCACATCTTCTCCGAAAGCGGCCGCTCGCTGACCGCGCACCACGCCATGCTGGTGGTGCAGGTGACTGACGTCGAGAAGCACAACGACGAGATCCCGAAGATCGAAAACAAGGAGTCGCTGCCGGAAACCGTGCAGTGGCTGGTTGACCTGCTCGGCCCGACCGACATTGAAATGGTCACCGAAACCTACTGGCGCGCCACCCACTACATGAGCGACGTGGCCGCGCAGTACGCCGATGGCAAGCTGACCCTGGCTGAAAAAGCCTTGGCCGAGCAGTGCTACTTCGCCGTGTGCCGCCGCCTGCATAACTCTCTGAAGGCCCGTCAGCGTTCGCACCGTCAGGTGCTCGACGAGCTCAACGACAAGCTGGCCGACAAGTACATCTGCAACTTCTCGGTATTCCAGAGCCTGCCGGACACCTGGGCGATCGATCAGGTCCTGCCAATCATCCCGCTGCACCGTCTCGACGAAGAGCCGCTGCGGCGCGCGGTGCTGCAGGATCTGACCTGCGACTCTGACGGCAAGATCAACCAGTACGTCGACGAGCAGAGCATCGAGACCAGCCTGCCTGTGCACGGCTTGAACGAAGGCGAGGACTATCTGTTGGGCGTGTTCCTGGTCGGCGCCTATCAGGAAATCCTCGGCGACATGCACAACCTGTTCGGTGACACCGATTCGGTGAACATCTATCAGAACGCCGATGGCAGCGTGTACCACGCCGGCATCGAGACCCACGACACCATCGAAGACATGCTGCGTTATGTGCACTTGTCGCCGGAAGAACTGATGACTCACTACCGCGACAAGTGCGCCAGTGCCCGCATCAGTGCCAGCGAGCGCACGCAATTTCTCGATGCCTTGCGTCTGGGCCTGACCCGCTCCTCCTACCTGTCTTCCTGAGACCAGGTTGCTGTCTCGCCGGGTTGTCTGAAATTTTCCCCATTACTGTGGAAATTTCGGATAGCCCGGTAGGACATATCCCAAAATCTTCGCGATATGTTTGGCTATCCCGGTCAGCAAAGTCATCCGGTCTGCTTTTCGCGTAGGTCATTTCCTAAGTTGTACTTCAGCTCTCTACTCGGCCATGGCTCTCGGCGAGAATCCCCGACCGCCCCTCCTGTAGAGATCTGCCTATGTTCGATCCAGTCAACGAGTCGTCGTTTCGTCTCGATGTAGCGGGCCTGTCCGACCCTTTCGAAGTCCTGGCCTTTACCGGTAGCGAAGCCCTCAACGAACCTTTTGCGTTCGAAATCGATGTGTTGATCGACGATCCGCAACTGGACCTCGCCGGCCTGCTTTATCGTTCGGCGTTCCTCTGTTTCGGACCGTCGGGGGAGGGCGTGCACGGGCAGTTGCAGAGCCTTGTCCAGCATGAGCACGGACACGGTTCGCGGTTGAGCCGGATCCGTCTGGGAGCGAAACTCGCTTGCCTTGATCTGCGCATCAGCCAGCGGATCTTCAGCGGCCGCTCGGTGCCACAGATCATCGAGCAGGTGCTCAGGGAACACGGGATCGTCGGTGCCCAGCGACGCTTCGAATTGCGTGGCGACTACCCGGCCCGCACGTTCTGCACGCAATACCGCGAATCGGATCTGCAACTGCTGCAACGCTTGTGCACACAGGCGGGTATTCACTATTTCTTCGAGCATACGCACGACAGGCATTGCCTGGTGTTCGGCGATGATCCGGCGCATTTTCCGCTGACTGAAGCCGCGCTTTATCAAGGTGAACAAGACGGCAAAAGTACCTGTCCTGCGGTGCACCATTGGCAGTTGCATGAAGCGATGCAGGCCGGCTCGCAAGGCTTGCGGCAGGCAACAAATGCCGAAGGACGCAGTGATCTCGCGGCGTTGCGCAGCGGGCATTGGCTGCGCCTGGTCGGGCATCCTTTCCCAGAATGCAATCGGCAATGGTTGTTGACCCGAATCGAACACAGCGCTGATCTTTCCCTTGATTTGCCGTATGCCAACCGATTGTTTGCCGCCGCGCAGTTACCCTCATCGGCACCGTCGCGCTTGCGCATGCACAGCCTGCAAAGGGCCTGGGTGGTGACCGTGGACGAACCGCAACCCGACCGATTCAGGCCGGTGGCGGTGCAGTTCGACTGGCTCTATCAGGGCGAAGGTGCGGCGCCGAGTCATTGTTGGCTGCCGCTCGCGCCGGCCTTGGCCGAAGCACCTTTGCAGGCGTTGGGCGATGGTGTCGAAGTGGTGGTGAGCTTCTTTGAGGGTGACCCGGATCAGCCAATGATCAGCGGCATTTTACAGTCGTCAGTCGCTACTGCGCAGATCAGCGATGCGCCAACGCCGCCGCTGCCGGAGAGCTTGGCGAGTGAAGGCTTGCAGCAAATGCTGACATCAGGCGAGCCATTGCTGTTGTTGTGCCTGATCCCTGGGGGCGGCAGTTTCAACCATTGCACAGAGGCGGTTTGCAGTTGTCGGCTGGTCACCACGCTTGAACAGAGCAGCGCAAGATGAGCGGCGTGGCGCTTGAGCCGATAGCGCAATGGCTGTTGCTCGACGGCGCGGACGCAGCGCGGGCCTTGACGACGCTGCGCCAGGGTTTCGCCGGGTTGCCGAGTTTCAAGCTGTTCGACGGCACCGAGTTTGAGCCGGTCAGTGAACACGGTCCCGTGCTTGTCGATATGCGCGACAGCCCGGCGCTGGCGTCGTTGTGTCACACCGATCCGGACACCTGGCGCGGGCTGTTGATGGACAGTGACGCATCACCTCGGGAACTGCTGAGCCACTTGCAACGCATGCTCACGGTTTCGTTCGGGATGAGTCATCGTGCCCTGCTCAGCTATTACAACCGCCAGACCGCGAGCTATTTTTTCGACGCCTGCGACGCCGCGGAACTGAGTCGCTGGCTCGGGCCTATCCGCCTGTTGCACTGGTTCGGTGGCACTTGGGCCGATCGCGCCATCGGCAGTCAGGGCTGGCAGCAGTTGCGCAATCCGGGTCTGGCCGTGGAGCCGTTGAGCATCGAAGAAAGCCTTACCCGGCGACAGTGCGAACGCCTGCAAACCTGCCTTCTGGAGCAACACATCTGGCGCTGGTGCCAATCGTTGGGAACCGATTACGCGGCGATGGCCTCCCATGTTCAACAAGGCCTGGCGTTGGGCTTCAGCGACCGCACCGTGCTCGAAGGCTGGTTGTGGCTACGCTTGCAGCATCCGCGTGCAGTGCTGGTGCCGCCGCCGCAGGATTTGACTCAGCAAGAGCGGCTCGACCATGTGCGGCGCCAATGGCGCAGCGATCAAATTTGACCTGAGGTTCGGCGCGTATGGCAGGTTTTTTCCGGCAAGGATTCGGTGCAATGTTCGGCGGTGTACTGTTGTTGGTGTTGAGTGCCTGTTCGCCGGTCAAGCTGCTCAATGCGCTGACCCCGGACAGCACGTTCGACAAAACCGCCGGTATTGCTTATGGCGACGATCCACGGCAAAAACTTGATGTCTACGTGCCGCGCCACGCTTTGCCCGATGCGCCGGTCGTGGTGTTTTTCTACGGCGGCAGTTGGAACAGCGGTGCGCGCGAGGACTACAACTTTGTTGGCGAGGCGTTGGCGTCGCGGGGCATTGTCGCGGTTGTGGCGGATTATCGGCTGTATCCGCAGGTGCGTTATCCACTGTTTCTGCAGGACGCTGCGCGGGCGGTGGCATGGACCAAGGCGCACATCCGCGAGTTTTCCGGTAATCCACAGCGTTTGTACCTGATGGGGCATAGCTCGGGTGGCTACAACGCGGCGATGCTGGCACTGGACGGCGATCTGCTCGCTGCGGCCGGCATGTCCCCCAAGGACCTGCGCGGCTGGATCGGTCTGGCCGGGCCGTACGACTTTCTGCCGATCGAGAACCCCGCTGTGCGTCCGGTGTTTTTCTGGCCGGACTCGCCGCCGCAGTCGCAGCCGATCAATCATGTCAGTCGCGATGCGCCGCCCGCGCTGCTGATCGCGGCGAGCGAGGATGAACTGGTCAACCCGACGCGCAACACCGGCGGCCTGGCGCACAAACTGCGCGCGGCCGGGGTGCCGGTGCAGGATTTCTACTATTCGCGGCCCAATCACATAACGCTGGTGGCGACGCTGTCGCGACCGTTACGCGGACTGGCGCCGGTGCTTGATCAAGTGGTCGGCTTCATCAGGCACACGCCGACTCAGTGAGCGGCGCCGGTGAACCAGCCGTCGTTGCGCTTCAGCCACCAGGCTTGCGCACCGAGGGTCAGGCTGCGCAGCACCATGAATAGCAGGAACGTTATCCACAGGCCATGGTTGCCCAAACCTTGCAGCGCCCAGGCGAACGGCATGAGCAAAATCACCGTCACGAGCATGCCGTTGCGCATTTCCCGGGCCCGGGTGGCGCCGATAAACAGGCCGTCGAGCAGGTAGCTCCACACCGCAACCAATGGCAGCACGGCGAGGTAGGGCAGGTAGACGAACGCGGTGTCGCGTACATTCTGGATGTCGGTTTGCATCTCGATGAACAAGTGCCCGGCCAAGAGAAACAGCAGGGCAAAGCCGAGACTGGCGATCAGTGACCACCCACCGGCAACCACCAGTGAACGGCGCAAGGCCAAGCGGTCACGGGCACCGATGGCGTGTCCGCACAGCGCTTCGACCGCATGAGCCAGACCATCCAGGGCATGGGCGGTCAGCAACAAGCCATTGAGCAACAGCGCGTTGGCGGCGACCGTCGCATCACCGAGCCGCGCACCTTGCACCGTGATCAGGAAAAACACCGATTGCAGCGCCAGGCTGCGGATGAAGATATCGCGATTGACCGCCAGCAGCGGTCGCCAGCTCTGCCACACCTTCAGCGCGGCCCAGGCGATGTGCCCGGGATAGGCGCGCAACGCTTTGCGGGTCAGCAGCAAGCCGAGCAGGGCGCCGCTCCATTCGGCGATGACCGAGGCCCGAGCGGAGCCGACCACGCCCCAGTCCAGGCCGATGACGAACCAAAGATTGAGGACGATGTTGATCAGGTTGGTCGTCAGCAGAATCGCCAGCGGCGCCCGCGCGTTCTGGGTGCCGAGGAACCAGCCGACCAGCGCATAACTGGCCAGCGCGGCGGGCAGGCCGAACAACCGGGTGTGGAAGAACTCGCGAGTGAGCTGATCAAGCTCCGCCGACGGCTGCATGAAATGCAACGCCACGCCGCTCAGCGGAACGCCCAGGGTGCCGAGTACCAGCGCCAGTCCCATTGCCAGCAGCAAACCTTGCAACAGAATCTGCCGCAGCGCCGCGCCATCACTGCGCCCGGCCGCTTGTGCAGCGAACCCGGTGGTGCCCATGCGCAGGAAGCCCATGGCCCAGGCGAGAAAGGTATACAGGCTGGAGCCGACAGCCACCGCGCCCAGTTGATGGGCGTGGGGCAAGTGGCCGATGACGGTGCTGTCGACCAGCGCTACCAGCGGCACGGAAATATTGGAAAGGATCATGGGCGCCGCGAGCGTCCAGACCTTGCGGTGAGTCGGGCGGTCGCGCCAGTCGGCAATCAGGTTGGACATGCGGGCTCCTTGGGGGAGCGGGGATTGTAGCGCTAGAAGCACCCTCACCCCAGCCCTCTCCCGGAGGGAGAGGGGGCAGATCTCCTTCGTTTGCAAAATCTGATTTCGACTCGGTATTTCACGTCGGCGTATAGCCGCAGAACACCACGGTCAGTCCATCTCCCTCCGGGAGAGGGTTAGGGTGAGGGGCTTCCAGAGGTCTAGTGAATAATCCAGCTCAACAACCACAACCCCAGCAACAACCAGATAATCCCGGCAATGATCGACGCATTCATGAACGCACGGATCGCCGACCACAGCAGCATCAAGCCGACAATCAGGGCAATGATGCTGATGATCGAAGTGTCCATCCCCAGCGTCCTGGCCAGGCCGTCGACAAAGTTGCCACCGGCGTTGCTCAGTATGTTGAACAAACCACTGAGGCCATCGACGATAAAGCGGATGACCGCACCGAGTGCCTGGCCGAGCCATCCGAAAAAGCTTTCTACCTGCATGTGTGCATCCTGATGAAAGAGCTGAGCCTTGGGCCACAACGCAGGTGGCCGAGTTCCCTGCAACTATAGAGGGTTGCACGGATCCTGTGGGAGCGAGCCTGCTCGCGAAGGCGTCGTTTCAGGTAAATCAATGTTGGATGACCCAACGCTTTCGCGAGCAGGCTCGCTCCCACAAAAGCACCGCATGTTCGCTTGCGTTCAGTCGCCTTCCCCCCGAAGCTATACGCCTTCAGGAGAACCCGATGAACCTTGTTGAACTGACCGAACGCCTGCACGCCATTCGCGATCGCAATGACTGGCGGCAATTTCACAGCCCGAAAAACCTTGCCATGGCCGCCAGCGTCGAGATGTCCGAACTGGTGGAGATCTTCCAGTGGCTGACGGAAGACCAGTCGCGCCAGTTGCCGGCGGACAAACTCGCCCACGCCGGGCAGGAAGTGGGTGACATCGTCTTGTATCTGTTACTGCTGTGCAGCGAGTTGGGGTTGGACATGAATGAAGTGGTGCGCAGCAAACTCGCCGACAGCGAACGGCGGTTCAGCTGATGAGCGACCGGCATTTCGATCAGTTGGCGACGCGTTTCGCCGAAAAAATCTATGGCGGCGCCAAAGGTGCCATTCGCCTCGCGGTGTTGCAGGCCGACCTTGCCGACGCGCTGCCGGATCGCCCGTTGCGGGTGCTCGATATCGGTGGTGGTCTGGGGCACATGTCGCTATGGCTGGCAGAGCGTGGCCACGATGTGACCTTTACCGAGCCGGCCGAGCCGATGCTGGAAGGCGCCCGCCAGCGCTTTGCCGAAGCGGGGCAAACGGCGACGTTCATTCAGGCGCCGTGGCAGGAACTGCCCGGCCAGCTCACTGAACCCTACGACCTGGTGATCTGCCACGCCGTGCTTGAATGGCTGGCCGAACCCCACGCGATTCTGCCGGTGCTGCATCAGTTGACCAAGCCCGGTGGCTGGTTGTCGCTGGCGTTCTACAACCGCGATGCGCTGATTTATCGCAATCTGCTCAAGGGTCATTTCAAGAAAATGCGCAAGAACGTCATGGCTGGCGAAAAGCAGAGCCTGACCCCGCAGCAGCCCCTTGACCCGCGAGAACTTGCAACGCAACTCGAAGGCTTGTGGCAGGTCGAAAGCCAGAGCGGAGTGCGGGTTTTCCACGATTACATGCCGGTGGAATTCCAGGCCCGCGTCGAACTCGCGGATTTACTCGAGATGGAGCTCGCCCACCGTCGTCACCCAAGCTTCGCCGGGCTTGGGCGTTACTTGCACTGGATCTGCCGGCCGATCTGATCGGAGCGCGACATGAAAGCTCAATCCGGGTTATTGCTGATCTGTCTGGGGTTGGCTGCCTGCCAGGGCAGCAATCCGTATGTGGCGCAGTCGCGGCCCTTGCCACCGGCGCCGCCGCAAGCCGCCAACACGTTTGACCGCAGTGCCTATCCGGCGCCACCGCGTGATTATGGGCGCTATCGCAGTTGGGCCTGGCTCAACGGGCAATTGCCGCCGGGCACTGCGTGGGCGGATTCGGCGCAAGTGGCCGAAGCGGTGAGCAATGCGCTGGATCAGCGTGGTTTACGGCCGTTGCACGACAATCGCCCGGCGGATCTTTTCGTTACTGCCGACCTGCGTCTGGAAACCCGCTTGCGTCAGGAACGGGACGATTACGGCTACTACGGTGGATACGGCGGGTACGGCAGCCATGATCGTTACGGACGCGGTTACGGCATGTACAACACTGTGCCGATCGTCCGTACCTATCAGGAACAGGTCGTGGTGGTGCGGGTCGATCTGTTCGATGCCGGGACCGGTCAACCGGTGTGGAGCGCCAGCGCCGAAACCGCCAACAAGGGCAGCCAGATCGACCGCACCGATGCGATTCGCGAGGCTGTGGAAAAGGCCATGTCGGCGTATCCTCCGAGTTAGCTTCCTGCCTACGAGTGGAGAAAACCCATGTTCCGCCGTCTCGCTTTACTGGCCATGGCCGCGCTGCTCAGCGCCTGCGCCTCGAACCAGGTCAACCATGACTTTGATGCCAGCCGCGACTTCGCTGCCTATCGCAGCTGGAGCTGGAAAGATCCCGCCCTGCAATATCGCCCGGATGATCCACGGATCAAGAGCGACCTGACCGAGCAAAGGATTCGTCAGGCGGTGACCGATCAGCTTGATCAACGTGGTTTGCGTCCCGCTGCGGCAGGCGTGAAGGGTGACCTGAACGTGCAGACTTACTTGATTGTCGAGGATCGCCAGCAGCAAGTGACGACCAACTACGGCGGCGGTTGGGGTGGCCCATGGAATGGTTACTGGGGCGCGCCGATGTACAACGAAACCCGCAACATCACCTACAAGGTCGCGACCATTCAGGTCGACCTGCTCGATGGCAAGGACGGCAAACTGGTGTGGCGTGGCAGCGATGAGCAGATGCTCGCCAGCAGGCCGAATCCAGAGGACCGCAGCAGCGCCATACGCGAGACAGTCGCGCGCATCCTTGCGAACTATCCCCCGCGCTAAAACCTGCCAAGTATGGGAGCCACTGAGCTCCCATTTTTTTGCCCCACCACAAATCCCCTGTAGGAGCTGCCGAAGGCTGCGATCTTTTAAAAACAAGATCAAAAGATCGCAGCCTTCGGCAGCTCCTACAGGGGATTTGTGGCGGTGCCGTTAGTTTATGGCGCGTTGCCAGCAGTCTGGTCCAGCCCCGTCTACACTCAAATTCACCCATGGAGGTTGCGCTCGGCGGTGCGCCGGCAAAGGAGTGCGCGATGTTACCTCGTTCACAATTCAACAGCCCGGCCCCACAGCGCGGGGCGATCGGTTTGACGGCGGCAATGACCCTCGGCGTTGCGGTGTTGATGATGTTGCTGGTGGTCGATACCGGCCGCTTGTACATGGAGCAGCGCAAACTGCAGCGCGTGGTGGATAACGCCGCCCTGGAGGCGGTCAGTCGCGGTGGCAATTGCCTGCCTGGCCTGACGGCAGCCACTTATGCCGGGCAAAGCGCCGTGCGCAATGGATACACCGTCGATACCGCCAATACCCTGGCAATCAGTTGTGGCACTTTGCTGACCGGCGCCAACGGGATGCGCACGTTCACCGCTGATGCGGCTCAGACGGCAGCGGTCCAGGTCGCGGCCAGTCGCACGGTGACCACCAGTTTCGCCCGTGGCATACGCGCGTTGTTCTCGGGGGCATCGGTCAGCCAGAACACCACGTTGCAGGCTTCCGCCGTCGCCGCAAAACCGCAGCCGACCGTCGCCCAACTGAACATTCGCAGTAATCTGGCAAGCATCGATACCGCTCAGTCGAATATTCTCAACCCGCTGTTTTCGGGACTGCTCGGTGGCAACGTCAACCTCACCGCGCTGGGCTGGGATGGACTGTTGAAGACTGATATCAACCTGCTCAAATACCTTGATCAACTGGCGATCAATCTCAATGTTGCGGCCGGCAACTACACCCAATTGCTCAACACTCAAGCCTCGGTCACGCAACTGATTCAAGCCGCTGCGACCGTGGTGCAACTCAACGGCGCCACCGCTGAGGTGATCACCGCGCTCAGCGCGCTGCAAGTGGCCGCGATCAACGCGGCGCCGGTCAAACTCGGCGAGATTCTGCAATTGCAGACCGGCACCACGTCGGCCGGGCTGGATGCCAATCTGCAACTGCTGCAACTGATACAGGGCGTGGTGCAACTGGCCAACAGCAAAAGCGCGGTAGCGGCGACGTTGCCGATCAATCTGCCGGGGTTGGCGAACGTTACGGTGCGGGTGAAAGTGATTGAACCACCGCAGTTTTCGGCGATTGGCGACCCGGCCCGAGCCAAGGCCAACCCGCTGGGGCCGGACCGGATTTTTGTGCGCACGGCGCAGATTCGTACGATGTTGTCAGTCAATCTGCCGGTTCTTACGGGGGTAACCGGGTTGGCCAACGCGGTGCTGGGATTAGTGGGCACATTGACCCCGACGTTGAATGCATTGTTGAGCCTGAATCTGGTGGATACGCTCAACTCCGTGTTCTGTTTGCTGGGCGCTGGTTGCGAACAGCTTGACCCGAAATTGCTGCCATCCCCGCGAATCGATATCGCCCTCGATGCCGGCGGCGCGAAGAGTTATGTCACTGATTACAGTTGCCCGACCGGCAGCACGGGCACGAAAAGCCTGACCGCCCACACCATTACCTCTATCGCCGATCTCAAGGTCGGCCAGATCGACCCTGCCAACGCTTTCTCGTCGGTCGCCGAGCCGACGGTCATGCCGCTGCCGCTGATCGATCTTGGCACTGTCACGTGTCACAAGATTCTGGGTATTGGCTCGTGCAATCCGGCCACCCATGTGCCATACCGCGCCGGTGGAATCGGGATCAAACTCGACACCAGCGTTGCGCAAAATTCTCAGGACTTGCTGTTTTCCAGCACCACGCCGTTCGCCACCCCGGCCAACCTCAAACTGCCGCCAAGTATTCAGCCGGTGGTACCTACCAACGATATCGTTGCAAGCCTGGCCGATAGCCTGGCGGGCATCAACCTGATCGTCTACAGGCCGGTGGGCAGCAACCCGCTGGGCGCTATCGTGACGGGCGTGGCGTCCTTGATCAGCGATGTCACCAACCGTCTGCTGCCAGTGGTGACCGAGTTGATCTCGCCGTTGCTCGACCCTCTGCTCAACAACCTGCTAAAAAGCCTGGGCATCAACCTGATGGACGTCGATGTGGGCGCCAACATGACTTGCGGGCAGACTGGCAGAGCCTATCTGGTGATCTGATCGTCGGGTGCAATCGGTAGCTCAATACAGAACCGCGCGCCCTCGTCGCCATTGCGCACGCTCAGGCGTCCGCCCATGTTTTCGATGATGCCGTAACTCACCGACAAGCCCAGACCGGTGCCGACGCCGACGGGTTTGGTGGTGAAAAACGGCTCGAAGATTCGCTCCAGTAGACGCGGATCAATGCCGCCGCCGTTGTCCTCGACCCACAGTCGTACCACATGTTCGTCGCACTCGGCGTGCACGGCGATCCACGGCTGAAAGTCGCGATGGGTTTCACGCTTGCCGAGCAGGGCGTCGCGGGCGTTGACCACCAGGTTGATCAGCACTTGCTCAAGCTGATCGACGTAACCGCGCACCTGAACCTCAAAGCCAGCCTCTTTGATTCGCAATTCGACGCCTTTGCCGCGCAGGCCTTCGGACAATAGCGCCAGCGTGCCTTCAATGGCGTCGAGGGGGTTGAAGGGGTGTTGTTCGACTTCCGAGCGGCGGCCGAACACACGCATGTGATCGACAACTCGCGCCGCCCGTTGCACCTGGGCGTCAATGCGATTGAGCTTGTCGGTCAGATAGTCGATCTGCACATCGCCGTTGCTCAAACGCTTGAGCACATTGACGATGGCCATGCGCATCACGTTCAGCGGCTGATTGATCTCGTGCGCCAGGCCGGTGGCCATTTCGCCGAGGGTGGCCATTTTTGCGCTCTGCGTCAGTTGCTGCTGCGAGCGGCGCACTTCGGTATTGTCGCGGCCCACTGCTTGCACTTCGAGCAAGCGCCCGTGTTCATCAAACACGCCACGATCCGACCAGACCCACCACGCATGCTCGCGACCGGGCAGGCGCAGATTGATTTCGGCGGTACTCACCGGCAGTTCCGGGGTCAGTTGCGCCAGGCGCTGAACAAAGGCTTCGCGTTGTTCGTCAGACATCCAGTTGCCCAGATTCACCCCGGGCAACTGCTCCGGCGCGCACTCCAGATAAGTCGCCAACGGCCGGTTGCCGAAGGTCAGTGTCAGGTCCGGGCGGTAGCGGCAAATCATCGCCGGCGAATCTTCGACCAGAATCCGGTAGCGCTCCTCGCTGGCCTTGACCTGCTCGGCGGCGAGGGTCGCTTCTGTGACGTCCAGCCACAGGCCCACCGCTTCGACGGGCAGGCCGAGATCGTCGCGCAGCAGTTTGGCTTCATCGAGCAACCAGTGCGCCTGACCCTGACGGTCGAGCACCCGATAACGAGCGCTCACCGAGCCTTCACGCAGCAACTGGCGAGTGCGTTCGAAATAGCGCGGACGGTCTTCGGGGTGGACGTGCTCCACCAGTCGACCATCGGCACAATCGGCGAGATTCCACCCGAGCAAGGGATGCAGGCTGGCGCTGAAAAATGTCGGTTGCAGCGCGCCTTCGACGTAGCGCTGCACGTAAATCACCGCGGGTGCGCTGGCGATCAGATTGTCCAGTCGCGCATGGGCGGCGGCGGCCTGTTGCTGTTGATTCTTGATGTCGCTGATGTCGAGCATGAACCCTACCAGTCGGCGCTCGGCACCGATGCCCAGCGACCGGCCTTGCAGGCGATACCACAGCGGCAACGATTGCTCACTCGTTTGCAGGCGCACGCACAATTCCAGCGGGGTGCCGTCATCCTGCAGGGCTTGCAGATGACTGCGCAGCTCATCGCGGTCGGCTGGATGCACGTGGCTGAACCAGTTCTCGATCGAGATGCGCTCGGCCTGCAAGCCGAGGTGCTCAGCCAGTGTCGGCGCCAGTTGCACTTCGGCGCTGGCGCTGCTGACTTCCCACCAACCGGTGCCGAGCAATGCCTGGAGGATTTCCAGTCGTTCCAGTTGTTGATGATGACGATGCTCGCGCAGCCGCTCCAGCAACGGCGCGGCCACGGCGGCAGCCAACAACAGCCAGTCGTGAGCGTTCAGGTCGGGCGCCTGTTGCGCCGCGTTATAGCCCGCGCACAGCAACCATGCCGCCACGCCTTGAGCGTCGCGGTAGGGCACGGCAAAACCTTCGTTCGGGCCGAGCAGCGCACTCAGTCGCGGCTGCTCGCTCGCCAGCAAACATTGCGGCAGGGCGCCGTTCAGGCTGTCGAGAGCGGTGCCCAGGCGCTGCTGATCACGCCACACCTGCGGTGCATTCGGCGCCGCGTAGTGCTGATGAATCTGCCAGCCCTGACCCTGCTCATCGAGCAGGGCCACTGCCAGGCTGGGAATGTTCAAGTGCTGACCCAGGCGTTGCAGCTGTTCGCTCAGCTCATGCGGAAGGCGGGCGAGGCTGCCCAGGCGCAGTTGATCGCGAACCTGTGTGGCCAGCCACTGACATTGCTCACGACTGCGCGCCTGCCGCCGTTCGCCGAGCAGATCACCGATGTCCAGCAATTGCAGAAGCCAGCCGTCACCTTGCGCCTGCACCCAGCCGCGCAAATGCAATGGCGGGCCAGCGAGGCTGAAAAAATCCAGGTCTAGCAGTTGGCCTTGCCAGTCGGCCGGTCGACCTTCCAGCGCAAGGCTGCTGTGCGGCAATAAATAGTCCAGCAGCGGCGCGGTATGGCTGCCGGGCCTTTGTTGCACCAGCAAATGGCGCAGTGGTCCGCTCAAATGTTCGACGTGGCCGTCGTCATCCAGATACAGCTGCAAGCCAACGCTTGGCACCACAGGACTGTTCAGAGGCTGAGACGGGCCGGGTTGTCGATTGAGCAGGCGGGCGAACAGCTTGTCACCCGTATTCAAAATTGCAGGCTCGACGAGGCGCTCAGTGTCTCTGGCAGGCGCGGCACTGAACCGATCCCCGGCAGCACCAGAAACGGCAGCGCCTGATTCAATTTGCTGGTGGGATAGTGGATGGTTACGGTCAGCAGGCCACCGGCATAAGTGATGGTGCTGTCCGAAGTGGCGTTGAAGTCCAAGGCGCCGGGTAGCCAGGCCAGTTGCCGGGCCAGTTCGGTTCTGGCGGTGGTGGTGACGACGGTGGGGTAATTGTCGGTGGCCGGATCAAGCGCCACGCTGCGCCGCACAGCCTCGGCCGTCGATTCGTTGAACGACTGCATCAGCAACAGCGGCAAGCTGTAGCTGACCAGGCCATAAAACACAGCAAAAAAGATGATGAAGACCAAGGCGAACTCGATGGCGACTGCGCCTTTTTGCTTGCGGGGGAGGCCGGATTTCATGACTGCGTCTACCCTGACATTCACTACGTAATATCAGCATAGAATCATTCGGCCAAAACGGACGTTTTTTACCGCATGCACAGCTTTGTCCTACTGATCTGGCTGGCGCTATGCGCGGCGCAGGATGCCCGGCAACGGCATATTGGCAACGCCCTGACGCTGGGTGTCGGCAGCCTCGCCGCGGCGTACTTGCTGTTGACTGGCCACACCTGGATCGGGGCCGATGCGGCACAAGGCGGCTGGGCAGTATTGCTGGCGCTGGTGCTTACTCTTCCCGGTTATATTTTGAAACGTTTTGGTGCGGGCGATGTGAAATTAATGACAGCCTTGGCCCTTGCGACGGACGGTGCACACTTGCTCGGCGCATTTATCGGTGCGGCGCTGACCAGCGCCCTGTGGATGCTGCTGGCGCCAAAACTCTGGCTTCATATGAGTCAAGGACTTAGAGAACATCTTCGATATATGGCCCCAAATGTGTCAAAAAAGCTGCCATTTGCTCCGTTCGTGCTGTCTGGAATAATCCTCACTCTGCTCTGGTTCCATTAGTCGCCCCTTGCCACTACTGCTATGTACATAGTCAGAAAGTGCGTCTACTTTCAAAGCAACGCTGTACAGCATTGCGCTGTAAGTACAGGAACGGTCAGCCTTTGGCCTGGGCATGGAGTGGCAAGTGAACAAGCTTACGTCTGCGATAAAGGTTCTGGTAGTCGACGATCAGCCGCTGATTGTTGAGGAACTCTGCGAATTCCTCGAGAGCAGCGGTTACCGTTGCGTGCCTTGCGAATCGAGCAAGCAGGCGATCGAACAATTCATCGAAGACCCTGCTATCGGCCTGGTGTTGTGTGACCTGCACATGCCGGACATGGACGGCATTGAACTGGTGCAGGAACTGCAACGGTTGTCGGGCAAGCACCGTGCTTTCGAAGCCATCATGCTCACGGGGCGCGCCGACAAGCAGGACGTGATCAAGGCATTGCGCGCCGGGATTGCCGACTACTACCAGAAACCGATTGATCTGGATGAATTGCTCGAAGGTCTGCAACGCCAGGAAGTGGCACTGCAAGAGCGGCAGAAAACCCTGCAGTTGGGCCACCTGAATCAGAAGCTGCAATACCTGTCCGAGTCGATTGACGACCTTTACCAGGACCTCGACAAAGTCCGCCGCGGTCCTGCCACGGTGAATGACGAAGGATCGGCTGATGTCGAAGGGCTGGAGATACCGGCGATTTTCAATCAGCTGTCGCCACGTCAGCTCGATGTCGCACGGTTGGTAGGCAAGGGCCAGACCAACTACCAGATCGCATGTGAGTTGGGGATTACCGAGAACAAGGTAAAACTCTATGTCTCGCAGGTGCTGCGCCTGACGCATATGCACAACCGCACCCAATTGGCTTTGGCGTTGTCACCGAGCAATTCGGGACGTCAACGCGTGACCGCGCACTGACCCTTGTCGACCCCGCCCTTGCGCGGGGGCACTTATCTCAATCGCCGTGATTCAACCGATAAAGGCCTTCGACTTGGGGAACAGGTTGTCGAGGGTTTCCAGCAAGCGCACGTGATAAATCGGTTTGCGGAACAGATCCAGCACCTGCAGACGCAGCATGTCGCTGACATCCTCCATGTCCGCATGCCCGGACGTGACGATCACCGGCAAATGCTGGCGCGAGGTGTGTTCACGCAGACGCTTGATCAGCGACATGCCGCTTTCTTCCGGCATGCGCAGATCAGTGATCACCAGGGCGATATCGGGATGGCGGGTGAGATGGTGCAGGGCGAGTTTCACCGAGGTTGCGGTGTGACAGGTGAAGCCTTCGCCCTCCAGCAACTCCGCAAGCTCCAGCAGTGCGTCCTCTTCATCGTCGACGAGGAGCAACTGCTGGCGTGGAGTATGTGAAGAGTTCATAGGCAACACCTGCAATGGGCTGAGTGCTGACGTTAGAACCCAATGGCTGCATTGACAAGTTATCGGTTCGATCAAGGGGTTGGGGTCAATGCGGTCTGGATGGCGGTCAGGATCGCGGTCACCTGAGTGCCGATGCCGCCACCGAACGCAGCAATCACCAGCGCCACCAAGCCGACCACCAACGCATATTCGATGGCCGAAGCACCCTCGGTGTCTTTGGCCAGGCCTTTGAAGAACGCGAACTCGGATTTGATTTTTGCAACAACGCGCGAATACGACATAAGGATTCTCCTTGAGCGCACCAGGTGTTGCGCGTTCGCAACATGATTTCCCTGTGCCAGCATCAGCATTGTCGGCATTTCCTGCCCCAACAACTGTAAGAACGGATTAACGCTTTAGTAGTAGTGCGCCGTTTAACGGCATAAAACGACGTTTGGCGCGTGAGCCCTCTTATTTTCGCGGATATTTGAGTGGGTTTAATGGCGTTTTGTTCGCGCTGCGCTACCGTCAAATAGCGAAATAGTTACTTGTTCATAGCTGCCTGATTGCGAATTTGTCTCGATGGAAGTCACGGGTCATTGCAAAAGACACAACGCAGCAGGAAAGGGAGAGCCGTCATGAACAGTCGCGTCACTTTGGGTCTGGCCGGATTGCTTCTGCTAGGTGCCATCATCGCCGGATACTGGGGGCTGACTTTAAGCCGTCAACCGGTCGTCGAACCGGCCGCAGCGCCCGCTGCTGTCGCTGTCGTGTCACCGAACGCTGCGCCTGCGATACCGGTTGAAGACCCGACCCGCCAACCCGTTGTTGTCCTGCTGCGCGATATTGCGCCGTTCGTGAAAATCACCGCGGCCGATGTCGCCGTGGAAAAACTGCGCACCGCTCCCGCCGGCAGCCTTGGCGCTGTCGACCAGGTGATCGGCCGCACGCCTTGGCGCCCGTTGAGCGCCGGTAGTTGGTTGAGTGAAGAAAGCTTCGAAGCGGGCAGCCAACTGGCACGCATGATTCGCCCAGGTGAGCGCGCATTGGCCGTGGCGGTGGATGAAGTGATTAACGCCGGTGGGCAATTGGCGCCCGGCGATTACGTCGATGTGTTGCTGTTTCTGCGCAAGGACGAAAGCAATTCGCAGGCCTCGGCGCAACTGGTGGTGCCAGCGGTGCGCGTACTGGTCGTCGGCAGTCAGATGGGCCTGACCAACGAGGGTCAACCCGCCAGCCCCGCGCGCACCGATGAAGAGCGCCTGAGACAGGATCAACAACGCATGGCGGCGCGCAGCGTGGTGCTTGCGGTGCCGGAACCGTTGCTCAGCCGTTTGATGCTGGCGTCGGGCGCCGGTGTGCTGCGCCTGGCGGTGCGCAGCGCCGATGAGCAGCAACTGGCGAAATACTGGGCCGGCGAAAACGATGTGGCGACGCGGCTCGATACACCGCGCCGGGATTTGCTCGAGTTCAGCCAATTGTCCCTGACACCCCCGCCAAGGCCCGTCGCTGTGGCCGGCCAACCGGTTGCGCGCAAACCCGCCGTGGAAGTCATCCGCGGTGCCGAAGCCGCTCAACCCACTCCCTGACCCGAGCAAGGACGCCTTTACATGCGCAAACGCTTTACGCCCCTGTTCAATGTTTTTTTTCGAGCTGCGCTGCTGAGCATCGCCTCGATCTCAAGTGCAGGCGCCGCAGCCAGCAACTGTGCCGCACTTGGTCCGTTGCCGGCGACGCTGGAAGTCGGCGAAGGCCTGCAACAGGCGCTGCAATCACCCGTGCCCATCACTCGGGTTGCGGTGGGTGACCCGAAAATCGCCGATGTGCGCGTGACCGGCGATCAAGGCGTGTTGCTCACCGGCGTCGCGCCCGGTGCCACCACGCTGATGATCTGGAGTGCCTGCGCCAGCGCGCCGCGCCAAAGCATGGTGTTTGTGCAGGGCAAGGCCAGCGCGGCGATGACCGCTGTTGTACTGCCGGCCGATGACCCGAACCTGCCCTCGCAAGTGCAGACCGACATCCGTTTTGTCGAAGTCAGCCGATCCAAACTGAAAGAAGCCGGCACCTCGATCTACGGTAAAGGCTCCAACAACTTCCTGTTCGGCGGCCCGGGCACGGTGCCGGGCACCGTAGTCAGGCCGGGTACGGTGCCGGTCATTGCACCGAGCATTCCGTTGGTCAACGACGCGTTCAACATTGTCTGGGGCGGCGGCAGCAGCAAATTTCTTGGCATCGTCAATGCGCTGGAGGGCAGCGGTTTTGCCTACACCCTGGCGCGGCCAAGCCTGGTAGCGCTGAGCGGGCAGAGCGCGAGCTTCCTTGCTGGCGGTGAGATTCCGATCCCGGTGCCGAGCGCCAACAGCAACAGTTACTCCATCGAATATAAGGAGTTCGGTATTCGTTTGACGCTGACGCCGACCGTGGTCAGCAACAACCGCATCGCGCTCAAAGTCGCCCCTGAAGTCAGCGAGCTGGACTACAACAATGGCGTGACCATCGGCGGCACCAAAGTGCCGGCGTTCAACATCCGCCGCACCGACACCAGCATCTCTCTGGCCGACGGTGAAAGCTTTGTGATCAGCGGGTTGATCAGCACGCGCAACGCCTCTGAAGTGAATAAATTTCCCGGCCTTGGCGACATCCCGGTCCTGGGCGCATTTTTCCGCAACTCGTCGATCAATCGCGAAGAGCGCGAGTTGCTGATGATCGTCACCCCGCACCTGGTGCAGCCACTGGCTGCCAATGCACCGCTGCCTTCGCTGCCGGGGGAGAAACTGCGCAACTACGACCCGAACTGGTATCGCCTGTACTTCCTCGAAAACGGCAACTTCGATAAACGCAGCGGATTATCGCAATGAGCCAGAACCTGAGTCAGACCTTCCTCGCCATCACCCGCAACGACACCGACCTTGAATGGCTGCAAGGCGCGCTGGCGCCACTCGGTCAGGTGGTCAGCGCCGGTGGCGGCAGCCTTGACGAGTTGCTGGCGCTGGTCGATGTGACCTTCGCCAGCCTGGTGTTCGTGGGACTTGATCGTGATCATCTGGTGGCGCAAAGCGCCCTGATCGAAGGAGTGCTGGAAGCCAAGCCGATGCTCGCCATCGTCGCCCTCGGTGACGGCATGGACAATCAGTTGGTGCTCAACGCAATGCGCGCCGGCGCGCGGGATTTTGTCGCCTACGGTTCACGCTCCAGCGAAGTTGCCGGGCTGGTGCGACGCCTGAGCAAACGTCTGCCGGCGGTGACGCCGAGCACTCAGCTCGGTGGTTTGACGGTGCTCTACGGCGTACAAAGCAACGCCGACGGCGCACTGCTCGCCAACCACATGGCGCTGGTGGTGCAGAAGAGCGGCCAGCAAACCCTGCTGCTCGATCTGGGCCTGCCGCGCGGCGACAGTCTGGCCTTGCTGGGGCTTGAGAGTTCGTTCCATTTCGGCGACGCGCTGCGCCACTTGCGGCGGCTCGATACGACCCTGATCGACAGCGCCTTCACCAGCGCCGAAGCGGGCCTGCGCATTCTTGCCTACGCCAACGGCGACGAGCCGCTGGAGCGCACCAGCGCCGCCGAGTTGTACATGTTGCTCAGCGCCTTGCGCCAGCACTTCCAGCACATCGTGGTCAACCTCACCGGCCAGCCCGACAGCGAAGCGCTGCGCACCTTCGTCAGCCATTGCGACAAGCTGATCTGGTACACCGACCAGAACGTTCTCGACTGTCGGCGCAACCTCGCGGTGCTCAATCTGTGGCGCGAAAAAGGCATGAAACTCGACCATGGCCGGTTGCTGGTGGATCGCTACCTGCGCAACGTCGCGCCGGATTCCGACACCCTCGGCAAGACCTTCGGCCTGGAGGTGATCGCGGTGCTCGCCTACAGCCCGGAGATTCGTCTAAACGCAAAAAACCAGGGCGTCAGCCTGTTCGAACTGGCCCCGCGTGAGGCCATCAGCCAGAGCCTGCGTAGCCTCGGCGAACGCCTGGCGAAACGCTCCGAAGGCCTGGCCAAACCCAAAGTCAGCTGGTTCGACCGCTTGCGAGGCACCTCATGAACGGCGAGCAATTGTTCGGCGGGTCGCAGCGCCCCGCGTCCGGCAACACCGATCACGATGGCCTGAAACTGGTGCTGCACCGTTACATCATCGACGCTATCGAAGAGTCGGGGAAAAACCTGCTGGAAGGCTCGCGGCAGGTGCTTTCGCAATTCGTCATCGACAAGGTCGCCGAATACATCGCACGCCTGCATCTGGCGATTTCCCGTTATGAGATGGAGCGCCTGGCCGAAGAAATCGTCGATGAACTGACCGGTTTCGGCCCGCTGGAAGTGCTGCTGCGCGACAGCGCGGTGACCGAAATTCTGGTCAACGGCCCGCACCGGGTGTTCATCGAACGCGACGGCGTGCTGCACCTGAGCGACCTGCGCTTTATTGATGCGCACCACGTTGAACGGGTGATGCAGCGCATTCTCGGGCCACTCGGTCGGCGTCTCGATGAGTCGTCGCCGATGGTCGATGCACGCCTGCCCGATGGCAGTCGGGTCAACGCCATCATCCCGCCGATTGCTCTCGACGGCCCGTGCCTGTCGATCCGCAAATTTCGCAAGGACATGCTCAAGAGCACTGACTTGATGGCAATGCAAACCATCGATCAGGCGATCTTCGACTTCATCCAGGAGGCGGTGGGCAAGCGCTGCAACATCCTTATCAGCGGCGGCACCGGCACCGGCAAAACCACCTTGCTGAACATCCTCAGTCAATTGATCAATCCTAATGAACGTCTGGTGACCATCGAAGACGTTGCCGAACTGCAGCTCGGTCATCCTCACGTCGTGCGCCTCGAAACCCGGCCGCCAAACGCCGAAGGCCATGGCGAGGTGAAAGCCAGCGACCTGATCCGCAACGCTCTGCGCATGCGTCCCGACCGGATCATCCTTGGCGAGATTCGCGGCGTTGAAGTGGTCGATGTGCTGACGGCGATGAACACCGGTCACGACGGCTCGATGAGCACCGTGCACGCCAACAATGCCCAGGACGCCTTGCTGCGTCTGGAGACCCTGGTCGGCCTGACCGGGCGCACCATCGCCGAACGCACCCTGCGCCAGATGATTTGCGCCGCGCTGGATGTGGTGATTCAACTGACGCGCATGCCGGACGGCCGTCGCTGCGTCAGCGAGGTGGTGGAAGTGGTTGGCGTGCGCGAGGACGTCTACGTCACCAACACACTGTTCCGTCTCGACCGCCGCACAGGCTTCGGCTTCATGCGCGAGGCGCTCAACCCGGCTGGCGACAAGTTGCGCCGTGAACCGATGCTCGCGCACTGAGGGCCCACAGCATGCTTAAACCGCTGTTGCTGTACTTGCTCAGTCTGGCTTTGTTCGTGCAATCCATGCGTTTGTTCTATAAGGCATGGCACTTGAGTGGTGCCACTCGAGTAATGGAACGATTGAACGAGGGACAGCCGCAGGGCCTCTCGCCGAAACCCGGCTGGGCGGGCCTTGAACGTGCTTTCTTGCGCGCAGGCCTGGGGCGTCCGACCGAGCGTCTTGGTGCATGGATCCTGCTCTGGATGTTCGCCATCGTGCTGAGTCTGGCGCTCGCCGGATGGATCGGCCTACTGGTGATGCTGGTATTGCCGCCAGTGGCCGTGCGGTTGTACGTCAGTTGGCGCTACCAAAGGCGATTGCGGCGAATGATCGAACAATTGCCGCAACTGCTCGACTACACCGTACGCAGCCTGAAGTCCGGACGTACCCTGGCCGATGCGGTGCTCGGTGCCATCGAGGCCAGTGAAGATCCGCTCAAGGATGCCATGGGCCGTGTACAGCGCAGCGTGCAGTTGGGCGTGAGCCTGCCGGACGCCGTGTCGGATCTGGCCGAACTCTATGAGCGCGACGAGTTTCGCCTGTTCGCCCTCGGCCTCAAGGTCAATCATCGCTACGGCGGCAACGCCAGCGAGCTGCTGGAAAACCTGATCAAGATGATCCGCGAGCGCGATCAGGCTGCGCGTCAATTGCGCGCGATGACCGGCGAAACCCGCCTCACCGCGTGGGTGCTGGGCCTGCTGCCGATTACCATGGCCGGGTATTTCCTGATGGCCAATCCGATTTATCTGGTCGCCATGTGGCACGACCCTTCCGGGCAGCGGATGCTGGCCACGGCGTTCGGCATGCAGGTGATCGGCAGCCTGTTGCTCTGGCGGATGTTGCGCAGCCTATGACGACGCCACTGATGATCAGCGCCTTGCTCTTGCTTGGCGCCGCGCTGTTGCTGCTTTTCAGCCTGCTGGACCAGCGCCGCCGCAGCCAGCAGATCAGCCGGCGACTGGAGGGCGACCTGCTGCGCCAGAATCGCTTCGGAAACCTGCTGCAAGTGCTTGGCGAGAGCAAAGTCGGCCAGCACAGCGTCAAGCTCGACAACGAAACCCAGACCCTGCTCAACCGTCTGGGCTGGCGCAGTGCCCGTCAGCGCTCGCTGTTCGCCGCCTGCCAGATCGGCTCGCCGTTGTTGTTGCTGGCGCTGGCGGTGCTGCTGCAATCGGTATTTTTCCCCGCCGTGGAAAAACAGTGGATCGCGCCGCTGTTCGCCCTCGGCGTGGGCTACCTGTTGCCCAAACGGCTGTTGGTGATCGCGGTCGCTCGCCGGCAAAAACAACTGGCCAGCGAGATCAGCACGTTCATCCCGCTGTTGCGCATCCTCTTCGAATCCGGCATGGCCGTGGAGCAGGCGCTGCGTGTATTGAGCCACGAAAGTCAGGCGTTGCTGCCGGTGCTGACCCAGGAGTTACGTCTGGTGCTGGCGCGGGTCGACTCTGGCCTTGAACTGGGCGAAGAACTCAACAAGGCGACGCAGTTGTTGGCGGTCGACGAGTTCACCGACACCTGCGTGATCCTCCAGCAGTTGCTGTATCAGGGCGGCGGCGCGATGAAATCGCTGCTGTCGCTCAAGCAGCTACTTGATGACCGGCGCCTGACGCGCCTGCAGGAATACATCTCGAAAATGTCCGCAAAAATGTCCGTCGTGATGATGCTGTTTCTCTTCCCGGCGTTATTGATTGTCCTGGCCGGCCCGGGCTTCACTGCCCTGGCGAAGGCGTTGGGTGCTTGAAGGAGTGGTGATGAAAGCAATGATTGCAGGTGTCTGTTTGCTGATGCTCGGTGGCTGTGCCAACACCGGGCAAAACCCGTGGCAAGCGCTGACCAGTAACGCCAGTTGCGCCAAGTTGAGTTCCGATCAACAGCTGTCGCTGAACCTTGCCGATGACATGGCCAACGACGGCAAGTTGCACGCCAGCCTCGCCAACCTGCAAAGCCTGCCGGACAACATCGCGGATGTGCGTCTGCGCAAGGCCAAGGCGTACCGCTTGCTCGGTCGCAGCGAGGCCGAGCCTTTGTATCGCAGCCTGCTCGGTTCATGTCTGGCCGCCGAAGCCGAACATGGCTTGGGCCAATTGGCAGCGGCCAGGTCCGACTACGGCCAGGCGCAGGCGCACTTGCAACGCGCCGCACGCCTGGCGCCGACTGACGAAAAAATCCGTAACGACTTGGGGGTGGTTTACCTCAACCAGTTGCGCATTGAAGACGCACGCTTCGAATTCCTCACCGCCATGGAGCTCAAGCAGAGCGACCAATTGGCGGCGCTGAACCTGGTGACGCTGTTGCTGTATCAGGACGACTGGAACCGCGCCGCCGAACTGGTCAGCCGTCTCGGTCTGAGCCCTGCGCAGTTCAGCGAAGCCCAGGGCCGCGCGGAAAAACTCAAAGTGCCGAGCCCGGCCACCGCCGCCGTCACGGCGATGCTCAAGTAAGGAGACCGCGATGAAAGCTGCCATTTTGTTTGTTGGCCTGCTGGCACTGCCGCTGACCAGCCACGCCATCGACGCCGGCCCGGCCTCGGCCCAGCAACAGGAAACCGAAGGCTGGCTGCTGCTGCAAAGCCGCAACAAGGTTGCCTCGCCGACGGTGCAAACCCAGACGCCGACCGAGCGTGAACTGGCCATGCAGCGCTGGCTGAAAAGCTACCTGCATGAGATTCCGCAGTATTTCGATCAGGACGAGGGCGGGGAGGTCGACAGCGGATCGGGGGGCTGATCTGTTCGGCAGGTTCACCGCGTTATCGTTCATCGCTGGCAAGCCAGCTCCCACAAGGTCATGCGCTGATTCAAGACTGATGCAAAACCTGTGGGAGCTGGCTTGCCAGCGATGGCGGTCTGTCAGCCCCCGCAAATGGGTCTGCCCCCCCTACAACTGATAACTGAAGCTGATGCTGTACCGCGGTTTGCGATTGAAGGTGTCCAGTGCCTCATCGGACATCGCCTTCGCCGCCTCCAACGCAATGTTGTAGTACTTGGCGTCACCAAACCTTAACCCGATCGCTGCCGATGACAGGTTGTTGGCCTGCACCGGCAAATCATTGAACCAGCTGCGTGAGCGATCAAGCACTACGTACGGTTGCAGGATGCGCACCCAGTTGCCTTCACGGTTGAAGCTGTAGTTGACCTCGTAAGCCACCCCCCAACCCTTGTCGCCGGACGCCTGGTCATCGGGATAACCGCGACCGAAATTCTGCCCGCCGAACACGGCGCGCTCGCTGTCGGGCAGGGTGTCGTCGCTCCAGTACAACGCCGCCGACAGCACGCCTTGCCAGTTGTCGAAGAACTTGTCGCTCTGCACGCCGGAGAGTCGCGCGCGGAAGAAGTCCAGGTCGATGTCGTCGAAGTTGGTATGCGCGCCCAGGCTGTCGAAACCCTGATAGACGCCAGCGCTGAGGATGCGCAATTGGCGGGCATCGGCCTTGCGCCAGTCGCCTTCGAAGGCGAGGGCGCGGATGTCGGTGCGAAATTCCGTGCTGAACGGAAAGTTGATGCCGTCGTAGCGGGTCTTGTCGTCGACCGCGTACAGGCGCGAGCCGGCAGTCAGCAGTTCGTTGGCGGAGGCAATCAACGGCACGCTGAAGCCGATCGAGTAACGGTCGTTTTCGCGGTGGGTATCGAGGCGGCCGCCATTGTTGACCAGCACCTCGGTGCCGGGGTCGGCGCGATAACGCGAGGCCGACAGATTCAGTTGTGTGCCTTCAGCATCGAGGAACTGGCTGTAGTCGAGGCGATAGTAACGTTCGTGGTCATCCCCCGGCGGGAACAGGCCGCTGAGGGTCAGTTGCTCGCCCATGGACGTCTGCGAGTTGCTGCTGACGCCGAGCAACGCTTGCGTGCCGTTACGGTTGTTTTCGGTGGCGCTCAGCGTGCTGGTGAACGGTTTGCGGCTGGCCTCGGCGATCAGCGTCGTCGCGCCGTCAGTGGTGCCGGGCGGCGGCACCTGGGCCTGAATCGTCACGCCGGGGATGCGCGTCATCAGCGTGGTGTAGCGCTCGAAGGTCTTGCGGGTCAGCGGCCGTTCGGCCTGGATTTTCGCCGCCAGTTTGTCGAGCAGGCCTTTGACCCGACCGACATCGCCCTGCATCTGCACATCGCGAACGTAGCCTTCGACCAACACCACTCGCGCCACGCCGTCGTCGAAATTCTGTTGCGGCAGGAAGGCGTAGGACAACAGATAGCCGTCCTGTTGATAGCGTCGGGTGATGTTGCGCGTGGCTTCGATCAGGTCGGCGAGGCGGGTCTGGCGGCCGATCAGCGGCTTGTAGACTTCGGCCAGTTCGTTGAGCGGATAAATCGTTCCGCCTTCGATCTGCACGGTCCTCAGATTGATCCTGGTCTCCATTTGCAACGGTTGCGCGGCGGCGCCGGGGTCAGGCACTTGCAGCGGCGCGGCGCTCGGACGATAGGCGTCCGCCGGCAGATTCGGCACGGGCAGGTTGCGGATGGTTTCGTTGCTATTGAGAAAGCTGGGCAGGGTGTCGGCGAGGGCGGCGGAACTGAGACTGAGGAACAGCAGGGATGCCATAACGCGCATAGGACACTCCATGGTCAGAACACAGCAAGGGGCTGGTTTTTCCTAAGAAAAAAGCGGAAGACTCGTGGGAATCTTCCGCCCTCAACCAAGCGTAGGCGCTGTAGGTAAGGCCGTCGAATCGGCCAGGTGCAATTTAGCGTTTATTGCCTCCCAGAGCGCCGGTCAAACCACCGAGCACACCGCCCAGCCCACCACTTGTGGTGCCGCCGGTGGTGCCTGCACCGGCACCGCCATTGACCAGCCCACCGACGGCGCCGACGGTAGCCCCCACGTTGTTGACCAGACCTCCGACGGCTGTAGTGACCGGGTTGTTGGTGGCAGCGATCGTGTTGCCGATGTTGCTGACTGCGCCGCCGACCTGGGTGGTGAGACCGGCCACAGGTGCGGAGATACCGGTGGTGGCGCCGACATTTTGGGTCAGGCTGGTGACAGCGCTGGTAACCGGGTTCAGACCAGCACCCACAGTGGCGCCGACGGTGGCCAGTGCTGAAGTCGGAGCGGTGATCGGTGTGCCCGATCCGCCAAGTGCAGTGTTGAGCGAAGCGATGGTATTACCCAAACCACCCGCCGCGACACCACCTGCACTGACCACGCCGTTGGTGCTGCCGGCATTCAAGCCTGCGCCGACGTTGGCCACTGCGCCACCGACGGTTTGCAGCAGGCCAGTGCCGGCCAGAGCGCCGCCAACCCCACCGACCCCACCGCCACCGACACTGCCGCCACTGATAGCGCCACCGACAGCCACGACCGCGCCGCCGACACCACTGACCGCCCCACCCACAGCACCGCCGATACCCCCGACACCGCCGATACCACCGGTACCCGAGCCGGTGCCGTTGGACACCAGGCCACCGGCCTTGCCAGCGGCTGTGCCGGTATTGCTCAGCGCACCGCCGAGGGTGTTGGTCAAGGCATTGCCATGACCGGCGTCGGTGACCTTGCCGCCCAAGCCATTCACCGCGCCGCCGACTTGCGAGATCACACCTTTGAGCGGAGTGCCAAGGCCGGTGGCGCTACCGATTTTGTCCGTAGTACTTTCAACCATGGCGATCACCGGCACCAGTTTGCCGCCGACAGTGTTGGTCAGTTGGCTGGTTGGGCCGGTACTGAGTGTTGTGTTCAACGTGTCGCCGAGCATGGTGACTTTCTCGCCGACGCCATCGAGCAACGGAGCCACTTTGGTGACCACGCCGCCGACCACCGGGACGCGATTGGTTGCGGTCGCCAGTTTGCCGCTCAGATCGGAGACGCCGTCACCGACATCCTGCACAACGCCGCCGACTGAAGAGACGGTGGTGGTCAGGCCTTTTGGATCAGTCGCCAGTTTACCGATGCCGTTGGTTACGCCATCGCCCAGTGTGGTGACGACGTTGCCAGCGGTGTTGGCCGCGCTCTGCACTACGCCGCCGACGACTGGCACGCCGCTCAGAGAGTCGCCAATCTGGCCGACACCATCGCCGACGCCGCTGACTGTTTTACCGACATCCTGCACGAGGGTGGTGGTCACCAGCGCTGGTGGGGGATTAGTCGGGTTGGTTGGATCTGTCGGGTTCGTTGGATTGGTTGGATTGGTTGGATCTGTCGGGTTTGTCGGATTGGTAGGATTAGTGCCACCCGTGCCACCCGTGCCCCCGGTTCCACCCGTGCCGGCGGTATCACCGGGTCCGCCAGTGCCGCCAGTGCCTCCGGTATCGCCAGTGCCGCCAGTGCCGCCAGTGCCACCCGTTCCGGCGGTGTCACCTGTTCCACCCGTTCCACCAGTCCCATCGGTGCCAGCGGTGCTGCCCGAAGAAGAGCTGCCGGGAGTGCTCTTGTGGCCGCCACCGCCGCTGCTGCAACCGGTGAGGCCGAGGGAAAGCATCAATGCCAGAGCGATTGCCGATTTGCACCACACGTTTTGAGTTTTCATGATCGTATTCCTTGCACCAGTCACAACGTTCGTTGTCTTCGATGGCTCGCCGATCTGCTGTCGGTGATGCCTCGTCCGTTGTGTCAATCTCAGTCCGGGGGCAGGGTTCGCACCATTCTCAAGTTGGTATTAACGCCTTTATATATAAGGTGCTGTTCAGCGCCTAAGGACTAATACCCACGATATAAACGCACAAAAAAAGCCTTGAAAATCAAGGCTGGGGATTTGTCGGAGCGGGGGGCAGAGCGCGGAAAAACTTAAGTGATATATACACAATTTACAGGCTTGCCCCCCGACACGATCGAAGTGGCATTCAGGCAGTCGGCTGCCAATTACCCACCATGTGCTCAAGGTCCCCCGCGCCCACCAGTCGCAATTGGCCGCTGGACCCTGCCTCGCTCGCGAGCAATGTCACTTCACTCGGCAATCGCACCGGTTTGCGAAAGTGCACGGTGACTTCGAAATTGGCCTTGGGCAAATGATCCGCCAATGCCGCGAGTGTGCGTGCCTTGTTCCACAAACCATGGGCAATTGCCGTGGGGAAACCGAACAGCTTGGCGCTGGCCGCACTCAAGTGAATCGGGTTGTAGTCACCGGACACCTTGGCGTATTGCCGGCCGATGTCTGCCGGTGCTTTCCAGTGCGTCACTTCAGTCAGCGCTTGCGACGGTTCCCAATGTTGCTCGACGGCCTCACCGTCGAGTTTCACACCGCGACAGAGCATCTGGCTTTCGGCTTCCCACAGCGGTCCGAGCTGATCGTCCAGGGTGGTCAACAGATCGAACGTCGCCCCCTTGGGATGCGGTTGCAGGTTGTGCACGCGCACGCTGACTTGCGCCCGACTGATCCCGCCCATCGGCCGCAGCACGCGAATGCGGTTGCTCAAATGAATCAACCCCAGCAGGGGAAAGGGAAAGTCCTTGGCCGTCAGCAATTGCATCTGCAAGGCAAACGCGAGGATGTGTGGATAAGTCGGCGGCAGCAGACCATCGTCGTTAAAACCGCAGACCTTGCGATAGTCCGCCAGCCGTTTGCCGTCGACATCGATCCCGCAGCGCAAACCACTGTCGGGCAGTTGCGTGCCGGTGATTTTGCGTCGTGTCGCGGCCCGCGCGTACAGCCCGGGCAGACTCGGTTCGCGGTCCAGCGTGTGCCATTCGATGCTCATGCCTATGCCCCCAGAACACTTTGCCCACAGACGCGCAGCGCCTGCCCGGTGAACGCGCCGGTGCCCGGTTGCGCCAGCCACGCCACGGCTTCGGCGACGTCCTGCGGCAAGCCGCCCTGGCCCAGCGAACTCATGCGTCGGCCGGCTTCACGCAGGCCAAACGGGATGTGTGCGGTCATCTGGGTTTCGATAAAACCCGGGGCCACGGCGTTGATGCTGATGCCGCGCTCCTGCAACGTCGGTGCCCAGGCCTGCGCGAGGCCGATCAAACCGGCCTTGCTCGCGGCATAGTTGGTTTGCCCGCGATTGCCGGCGATGCCGCTGATCGAGGCCAGCAGGACCACCCGCGCATCGTCATGCAAGGTGCCGCTGTCGAGCAGGGCCTTGGTCAGTACCTGCGGGGCGTTGAGGTTGACCGCCAGCACCGCGTCCCAGAATTCCGGGGTCATGTTGGCCAGGGTCTTGTCGCGGGTGATCCCGGCGTTGTGCACCAGAATGTCGAGGCCGTCCGGCAACTGTTCGATCAACTGCGCGGCGGCGTCTTCGGCGCAGATATCGAGGGTGATACTGCGAGCACCCAGGCGTGCGGCGAGGGCTTCCAGATCGGACTTGGCCGGTGGCACGTCGAGCAGGATGACGTCAGCGCCATCGCGCGCGAGGGTCTCGGCAATCGATGCGCCAATACCGCGCGCCGCACCGGTGACCAACGCCTTGCGCCCGGCGAGTGGCCGTGTCCAGTCGGTCACCTGTTTTTCGCATGCGGTCAGGCGAATCACCTGCCCGGAGACAAAAGCGCTTTTGGGCGAAAGAAAAAACCGCAGCGGCCCTTCCAGTTGATCCTCGGCGCCTTCGCCGACATAGATCAGTTGCAGCGTGCCGCCGCTGCGCAATTCCTTGGCCAGCGAACGGGAGAAACCTTCCAGTGCACGTTGGGCGCTGGCCGCGAACGGATCGCGCAAGCCTTCCGGCGCCCGGCCAAGAATGACCAGATGGGCGCTGTGCTCAAGGTTTTTCATCAGGGGCTGGAAGAACTCGCGCAGCTGTTTGAGCTGGTCGGTGTGCTGCAAGTCACTGGCGTCGAACACCACGGCTTTGAGTTTTGGGCCAAGGCCCGGAATCCACTCAGTGGCCTTCGCCGGTTGCTCGCCGTAACGGTAAATCCCCTCGGTCAAACGGTTGGCGAAAGCACTGATGCGCTCGGTCAGCGGGCCACCCCCGATCAGCAGCGCACCGTCCACCGGCCGCAGGCGCCCGGCCTGCCAGCGTTCCAGTCGCACCGGCGACGGCAGGCCCAAAGCCCCGACCAGGCGATGGCCGATGGACGAGTTGGCGAAGTCGATATAGCGGTCAGACATGGAACGCTCTCCAGAAGTTGGGGTTCAAAGTGTGGACTGCCCAAGGCAATCAATCGTTCGATCCACGCAATAAGGCCTACGCTAGAACAGCAGAGTAGACCAACGCCTCTGTAGGAGCTGGCATGCCAGCTCCTACAGAGGGCTATGTGAATCTGGAAATCCAGACAGGAGCTTTTCATGAGTCAGCTGCGCCGCGTCGCGATCATCGGCGGTAACCGTATTCCTTTCGCCCGTTCCAATGGCCCTTATGCCGCGGCCAGTAATCAGGCGATGCTCACCGCAGCCCTCGAAGGCCTGATCGAACGCTACAACCTGCACGGCCAGCGCATTGGCGAAGTGGTGGCGGGCGCGGTGCTTAAATTGTCACGGGATATGAATCTGACCCGCGAATGCGTGCTCGGCTCACGCTTGTCACCAGCCACCCCGGCCTATGACATCCAGCAAGCCTGCGGCACCGGGTTGGAAGCGGCGTTGCTGGTGGCCAATAAAATCGCCATCGGCCAGATCGATTGCGGCATTGCCGGCGGTGTCGACACCACCTCCGACGCGCCGATCAGCGTCAGCGAAGGCCTGCGCAAAATCCTCCTGCAAGCCAACCGCGCGAAGACCACCGGCGAAAAACTGAAAACGTTTCTGCAACTGCGCCCGCAACACCTGATCCCGGAGTTTCCGCGCAATGGCGAAGCGCGCACGGGCCTGTCGATGGGCCAACACTGCGAGTTGATGGCGCAGACCTGGAATATTGCTCGCGAAGATCAAGATCAGTTGGCCCTAGAAAGTCATCACAAACTGGCCGCGTCTTATGGTGAAGGCTGGCACAACGATCTGATGACGCCGTTCCTCGGCCTGACCCGTGACAACAACCTGCGCCCGGACCTGACCCTGGAAAAACTCGCCGCGCTGAAACCGGCGTTCGAAAAAAGCGCCAAAGGCACGCTGACGGCGGGTAATTCCACACCCCTCACGGACGGTGCGTCGGTGGTGCTGCTTGGCAGTGAGGAATGGGCGAAGGAGCGTGGTTTGCCGATCCTGGCCTACCTGCGCGATGGCGAAGCGGCGGCGGTGGACTTCGTCAACGGCGCCGAAGGCCTGTTGATGGCGCCGGTGTACGCGGTACCCCGGTTGCTGGCGCGCAACGGCCTGAGCTTGCAGGATTTCGACTATTACGAAATTCATGAGGCGTTTGCCGCGCAGGTTTTGTGTACGCTCAAGGCCTGGGAAGATCCCGAGTACTGCAAAACCCGTCTGGGGCTCGATGCGCCGCTGGGTTCTATCGACCGCAGTCGCCTCAACGTCAAAGGCAGCTCACTGGCGGCGGGGCATCCGTTCGCCGCAACCGGCGGGCGAATTGTCGCGAATCTGGCGAAGTTGCTGGATGCGGCGGGGCAGGGAAGGGGGTTGATTTCGATCTGCGCGGCGGGGGGGCAAGGTGTTACTGCGATTATTGAGCGCTAGAAGAGCCCCTCACCCTAGCTCTCTTCCTCCGGGAGAGGGCTTGAACACGCGATGTCAGATTCTGTCGCAAATGCCCTCAACACCGTTTACCAACATTTACCACCGGCTCAGCTATGATTCGCTGCGGTCGATTTTTCGGCACAGTGTGTGCATTCATGAGGTTCACAGGTCGGCAACCCCTCCCCGAAGCGCGAGGATTGCCGTATAACGAGTGACATTCGCGTGTTTGGTAATAAAGGACCCACAATAAAAGCTGATGAAGACTCCAAAACGCATTGAACCCCTGATCGAGGACGGTCTGGTCGACGAAGTGCTGCGCCCACTGATGAGTGGTAAAGAAGCAGCTGTTTATGTGGTGCGCTGCGGCAATCAGTTACGTTGCGCAAAGGTCTACAAGGAGGCGAACAAACGCAGTTTCCGCCAGGCGTCCGAGTATCAGGAAGGTCGCAAGGTTCGCAACAGCCGACAGGCTCGAGCGATGGCCAAAGGCTCGAAGTTCGGCAAGAAAGAAACCGAAGACGCCTGGCAGAACGCTGAGGTCGCCGCGCTGTTCCGGCTGGCTGGCGCTGGCGTTCGGGTTCCGCAACCGTACGACTTCCTTGAAGGCGTTCTGTTGATGGAGCTGGTGGCCGACGAGTACGGCGATGCCGCGCCGCGTCTGAACGACGTGGTGCTGGAGCCGGATCAGGCGCGTGAGTATCACGCGCTCCTGATTTCGCAGATCGTGCTGATGTTGTGTACCGGTCTGGTGCACGGTGACCTCTCGGAGTTCAACGTGCTGCTGACGCCAACCGGGCCGGTGATCATCGATCTGCCGCAGGCAGTGGACGCGGCGGGCAACAACCACGCGTTCAGCATGCTCGAGCGTGACGTTGGCAACATGGCTTCGTACTTCGGACGCTTTGCCCCGGAGTTGAAGAAGACCAAATACGCCAAGGAAATGTGGGCGTTGTACGAAGCCGGCACCTTGCACCCGGCCAGCGTGCTGACCGGTGAGTTCGACGATCCGGAAGAGCAGGCGGATGTTGGCGGCATTCTGCGCGAGATCGAAGCGGCGCGACTCGATGAGGAGCGCAAGCAAGCGATTCGTGCGGCGGATGACGAGCCGAAGGGCAAGTCGGACGAGCCACCGCCTCCCCCGTGGATGCAGTGATTGCTTGAACAGAAACCCGGCTTCGGCCGGGTTTTTTGTGCCCGATACATTCCCATAAGCAACCACAAACATATTTGATGCTGCTGACCTACAAGGATCGTATGTGAACGCCAACACCCGCTTCATCATCACGGCCCGGCTGATCTCCGATTTCGGCGCCTTCCTCAACATGGTTGCGCTGGCTACCTACGTCTATCTGCTCAGCAACAGCGCCATGAGCGTGGGGATTTTCCTTGCGAGCCGCGTGGGGGGCGGGATTTTTGCCAGTCTGATCGGCACGCGTTTTTATAGACGCTGGAGCGGCCGTCTGCCGCTGATCGCGTTTGATCTGTTACGCGCCGGCGTGCTCGGATTGTTGCTGATCGTGCCGGTCAGTCAGCAAGCGCTGCTGTTGCCGGTGATCGCCTTCGCTCTGGGCTTGGGCAATTCGATGTTTGCCATCGGTCTCAACAGTCAGTTACCACGGCTGATCGAGCCGTCGCAGTTGCTGAAGACCAACGCCTGGATCACCTCGGCTTCTTCCGCAGCCATGGTCGGTGGCAGTCTGGTCTCGGGGTTGCTGGTGGCGGGGTTTGGTTTCGAAACGGTATTTGCCCTGAACGCGCTGACCTATTTGCTGGCGGCGTTGATGATTGTGCCGCTGCGTTTCGCACCTGCGACTGTTAATCCAGCGTCCGAGCGCGGCGAGTGGTCGGCCCTCAAGCAAGGTTTGCGCAGTGCTCCGGTGATTGCGGCGATGCTCGCAGTGACGATGGCCGACACCTTGGGCAGCGCCGCACATAACGTCGGATTTCCGATCATTTCCAAACTGCTGTCACCGGATTCAGCGAGCACAACCCTGGGCCTGATGCTGGCGGTGTGGGCCAGTGGCAAACTGCTCGGCGCGCGGATCGCCAGTCGTTTGAAAGGCTCGGACAACATTCATCTGGAGCGTCGATTTTTCTTCGGGGTGGCGTTGATGTCCTGCGGTTTTATCCTGATGTTCCAGCAACACAGCCTGTATGGACTGCTGTTGTTTTCGTTGCCGGCGGGGCTGGGTGACGGCTTCTCCGAGGTTGGTCTGATGTCGCGCCTGCAACGCGAGCCCGAGCATTTGCGCCTGCCGATTTTCAGCTTTTTGACGTTACTGCAGATGACCGGGTTCGGCGTCGGCATGCTGATCGCCGCACCGTTTTACGCATGGTGGACGCCGGGTGCCGTGGTCATGTTGTTCCACGGCATTCCACTCGGCACGTTGCTGACGGTGAAGGGGCTGGCGCTCAGGCGCGGGCGGGTTGCGCGCAGCAGCCCGACGCCAGTTCCTTGAGGATCGGGCAGTCGGGGCGATGATCGCCCTGACAGTGCTCGACCAGGTCCTGCAACGTGTCGCGCAACTGGCCGAGTTCGCGGATCTTCTGGTTCAGCTCGTCGATGTGCTGACGCGCCAGTGCCTTCACATCGGCGCTGGCTCGTTGACGGTCCTGCCAGAGCGTCAGTAGCTTGCCGACTTCTTCCAGTGAAAAACCGAGGTCTCGCGAACGCTTGATGAAGGCCAGTGTGTGCAAGTCATCAGCGCCGTAGACCCGGTAGCCGCTGTCGGTGCGATGGGCCGCTTTGAGCAGGCCGGTCGACTCGTAATAGCGAATCATTTTCGCGCTCAGGCCACTTTGCCGGGCCGCTTGGCCGATGTTCATCGATGCTCCTCCAGATCCTTGGGTTTCCAGGTTTTCAACAGTAGCGCATTGCTCACTACGCTGACGCTCGACAGTGCCATCGCCGCGCCGGCCAGCACCGGGTTGAGAAAGCCGAACGCCGCCAGCGGAATGCCGATCAGGTTGTAGACGAAGGCCCAGAACAGGTTCTGGCGAATCTTCGCGTAAGTCTTGCGGCTGATTTCCAGTGCCGCCGGCACCAGCCGAGGATCACCGCGCATCAGCGTTATGCCCGCCGCGTGCATGGCGACGTCGGTGCCGCCGCCCATGGCAATGCCGATGTCGGCCGCCGCGAGCGCCGGGGCGTCGTTGATACCATCGCCGACCATCGCCACGACGCCGGTTTTTTTCAGTTCGGTGACGGTGGCGGCTTTGTCGGCAGGCAGAACTTCGGCGTGGACGTTGTCGATGCCCAAAGCCTCAGCCACCACGCGCGCGCTGCCCCGGTTATCGCCGGTCAGCAAATGGCTGTGGATATTCCGTGCGGCCAGTTGTTGCACCGCCTCCAGCGCACCGGGCTTCAAGGTGTCACCGAACGCGAACAAGCCCAGCACACGGGGCTCGGGGCTTTGTTCGATCAGCCACGAAAGCGTACGGCCCTCGGCTTCCCAGGTCTTCGCCGATTCAGCCAGGTCACCTGCGCTCAGGCCACTTTCTTCGAGCATTCGCCGATTGCCCAATGCCAGACGCCGACCGTCGAGATTGCCGGCAATGCCGCGACCGGTCAGCGACTGGCTATCGCTGACGTCCGGCACGCTCAAGTCGCGTTCAGCGGCGGCGTCGAGCACCGCTTTGGCCAACGGGTGTTCACTGCCGCGTTGCAGGGCGCCGGCCAGTTGCAGCAGATGATCTTCATGACCGTCGACGGCACTGAAGTGCGCGATGCGCGGCGTGCCGGAGGTCAGCGTGCCGGTTTTGTCGAACACCACGCTGCTGACTTCATGGGCGCGTTCCAGGGCTTCGGCGTCCTTGATCAGAATGCCGTGGCGCGCCGCCACCCCGGTGCCGGCCATGATCGCGGTGGGTGTGGCGAGGCCGAGGGCGCAGGGGCAGGCGATCACCAATACCGCGACGGCGTTGATCAGCGCTGTCTCCAACGGCGCGCCGTACAGCCACCAGCCGACCAGTGTCGCCAAGGCCAATACCAGCACGGTCGGGACGAACACCTGGCTGACTTTATCCACCAGTTTCTGGATCGGTGCTTTCGCCGCTTGGGCGTCTTCTACCAGGCGAATGATGCGCGCCAGCACGCTTTCCGCGCCGAGGGCGGTGGTGCGCACCAGCAGCCGGCCTTCACCGTTGATGGCGCCGCCGGTAACGTTGTCCCCGGGCTGTTTCGGCACCGGCAGGCTCTCGCCGCTGATCAAGGCTTCGTCAGCGTGGCTTTGGCCTTCCAGCACTTCGCCGTCGACCGGGAAGCGCTCGCCGGGTTTGACCAACACCCGATCGTTGAGGCGCAGCGCGCTAATGGCGACATCCTGTTCGCGGCCGTCAATCACTTGAATCGCCCGCTCCGGACGCAAAGCCTCGAGGGCGCGGATGGCGCTGGCGGTCTGGCGTTTGGCGCGGCTTTCCAGATATTTGCCGAGCAGGACCAGCGCGATGACCACCGCCGACGCTTCGAAATACAGGTGCGGCATGCGCCCGGCGGCGGTGGCCCATTCGTAGAGACTCAAGCCGTAACCGGCGCTGGTGCCGAGGGCGACGAGCAAGTCCATGTTGCCGGCCCCGGCGCGCACGGCTTTCCATGCCGCCACGTAAAACCGCGCGCCGAAGATGAATTGCACGGGGGTGGCGAGGGCAAACTGCGCCCAGGCCGGGAGCATCCAATGGATGCCGAACGGTTGCAGCAACATCGGCAACACCAGCGGCAAGGCCAGGGCGATGGCGCAGATCAGTGCCCAGCGCTCACGTTGCAGACGCTGTTGCTGGTTATCGCTTTGAGGGTGTTCGGCTTGCCAGACGCTGGCGGCGTAACCAGCCTTGCTCACCGCGTCGAGCAGGACCTGCGGATCGATTTGACCGAGCAACTGGAGGTGAGCGCGTTCGTTGGCCAGATTGACGCTGACGCTCTTCACCCCGGGGACTTTGTTCAGGGCGCGCTCGACACGACCGACGCAGGACGCGCAGGTCATGCCGTCGATGCTCAATTCGAGGGTCTGTTGCGGCACGCTGTAACCGGCACGTTCAACGGCGTCCATCAACGCTGGCAGACTGTCCCCGGGCGCCTTCACGCGGGCCTGTTCGGTGGCGAGGTTGACGCTGACGGCACTGGCGCCGCTGACTTTACTCAAGGCCCGTTCGACACGCCCGGCGCAACTGGCGCAGGTCATGCCGGCAATCGGCAGATCGAAAGTGATGGATTCGGACATCGTTCACGCTCCCTGTAGAAGTTGCCTACAGGATCAACCTTGCCATGCGGGCAAGGTCAAGCGCCAATCTTGATGTGGTCGCAAAACCAAAATGTGGGAGCGAGCCTGCTCGCGAAGGCGTCATGTCAGTCAATATCGTGCTGCATGACACACCGCTTTCGCGAGCAGGCTCGCTCCCACATGAGTTTGCTTAGTAACCGAGGTCGGCGCGCTTGAGGTACATACCTTCCTGCGTCATCGCGATTCGGTACTTCTGGATTTCACCGGACTGCAATTTGATTTCCTGCGAGCCCGGCGCCAGCAATCCCGGACTGCAACCGACGACTTGCCCCGGCAGCAATTTCAGGCGCAACGACACGGTGCCTGGCGGCAGGTTGAACGAGGCACTTTGTTCCTGGAACAGCCGCGCCGACAGTTGATCCTGGATGTACACGCCGATTTCGCAGGAGGTCGCTACTTCAAGACGCTCGCGGGAAATGATCAGCACGCCATAGTCTTCACCTGCGGCGTGCACCGAAGGGATGGCGGCAAAGAGGCCGAGAAAGCCCAACAGGCTGAAAGCTGACCAGCGCATGGCTGAATCTCCTGAATTCATATCATTGATGGATGCAGCTTGGCCGAGCGCGACGCCGATTGCCAGCCCGGCAGTTTATTCAAGAACTTGACCTTGCCATCGTGGCAAGCTCGAAACTGCCGGCAACCTCACTGAAGGAGTCATCCCATGCAAGTGTTCAATGTTCAAGGCATGTCCTGCGGTCACTGCGTCAAAGCCGTCACTCAAGCCGTCCAGGCAAAGGATCCGGCGGCCAGTGTGCGCGTTGACCTGGCCGCAAAAGAGGTCGGCGTCGAAAGTACTTTGAGTGCCGAGCAGGTCATCGAGATCATCAGCGAAGAAGGTTACGCGGTAAAACTCGCCTGATTGTTCTTAACTGAAAAAAGCCAAAGATCGCAGCCTTCGGCAACGCCTACAAGAGCAAAGCAAATCCCCTGTAGGAGCTGCCGAAGGCTGCGATCTCTTGATCTTCTGATCCTCGGTTTTTAATTGTTAGCCAGCTATCGGAATGTTCAAGGCGTCCATGCCCGGCTAGACTGTCGGGCTGCCGACCTGCCAACGTGGATGCCTGATGAACTTTCGTACCATTCTGATTCTCGGAGCCCTGACCGCTTTCGGTCCGTTGGCGATCGACTTCTATTTACCTGCATTTCCGTCGATGGCGCTCGCGTTCGGCACCGACGAGAAACATGTGCAGATGACGTTGGCAGCGTATTTTCTCGGTCTGTCCATCGGCCAGCTGGCTTACGGCCCGGTGGCCGATCGCTTCGGTCGACGGGTTCCGTTGCTCATAGGTCTGGCGCTGTTCACGCTGGCATCACTGGCCTGCGCTTATGCACCGAACCTGGAATGGCTGATCGGCGCACGTTTCGTGCAGGCGTTGGGCGGTTGTGCAGGGATGGTGATCGGTCGGGCGGTGGTCAGCGATAAATGCGACGCCGTGGACTCGGCAAAAGTCTTCTCGCAGTTGATGCTGGTGATGGGCCTGGCACCGATACTGGCGCCGATGCTCGGCGGGCTGTTGGTCAACACCACGGGTTGGCAGTCGATCTTTTTGGTGCTGACCGGGTTCAGCGCGTTGGCAGGTTTGGCTGTGGCGCTCGGTCTGCCGGAAAGTATGCCCGCGGACATGCCGCGCCAGCCGCTGTCCGGTGCACTGCGCCAGTATGGACGGCTGCTGAAGGATCGGGTTTACCTCGGCCATGCCTTGACCGGCGGCATCGCCATCGCCGGAATGTTCGCTTACATTGCCGGCTCACCGTTCATCTTCATCAAACTGTATGGCGTCCCGGCCGAGCATTTCGGCTGGCTGTTCGGTACGAACGCGGCGGGGTTCATTCTGGTGGCGCAGGTCAATGCGCGGTTGTTGGCCAAGCGTGGCCCGGCGTTTCTGCTGTCGCGTGCGGTCTGGGTTTACCTGGCTGCCGGGCTGACATTGCTGGCCGTCAGCGCCTTGCACACCAATGCGCTTTGGCCGTTGCTGATTCCATTGTTCATCTGCGTGTCCAGCCTCGGCTGCATCAGTCCCAACGCTGCCGCCTGCGCGATGAACGGACAGGGCGCGCGCGCCGGCAGCGCGTCAGCGTTGCTCGGTTGCATGCAATTCAGTGTCGCGGCCGGCGCCTCGGCACTGGTGGGGATATTGCACGATGGCACAGCCGTGCCGATGGCTATCGTCATCAGCATGTGCGGTTTTCTGGTGGTCAGCGTCGCGATGCTCACCCGACGTCTGCAAAATGCCCGAGCCCGAGCCTTGGCTCAGGCCCAAGCCGAGGCTTGAACCTCAGCCGGCCGCGCGTTGCTGGCCTTGATCGGGAATCTTGTGGGGCGCGCAGAGTCGCGCTTCGAGGGTGCGAGTGAAGGCCAGCGCTTCGGCCTCACTGCGGAATGTCACGGCGTGCTGGTCGAGTCGAACCTGCCATTGAGACTTTGCCACTTCTTTTATCAGGATCTTCATTGCTGACCTCCCTTGCGTAAAAGATGTATCGCAGAGGCTTCGATTGTAGACCTGAATACGATCGCAATTGTGACAACGGTCAAGCATCTGACTGACGGCAAAAGAAGATCGCAGGCCCTGCAGGAGCTACCTCAGCCTGCGATCTTCCGATCCTTAGAAACCTTCTAAAACAATTTTCCCCTTGGCTTTGCCGCTCTCCAGCAACTCATGCGCGCGACGCAAGTTCGCCGCATTGATCGCGCCGAAGTGCTCGCCGACGGTCGTCTTCAATGTGCCTGCATCAATCAACTCGGCCACGCGGTTGAGCAGTTTGTGCTGTTCGATCATGTCGGGTGTCTCGAACAGCGAGCGGGTGTACATGAACTCCCAGTGCAGCGAGAGGCTCTTGCGCTTGAGTTTGGTCACGTCCAGCGACTTCGGGTCGTCGATCAGGGCCAGTTTGCCTTGCGGCGCCAGGGCTTCGACCAGTTGATCCAGATGCTGATCGGTCTGAGTCAGGCTGGCGACGTGGGTGACGTGGTTGATGCCGGCGCGCTTGAGTTCTTCACTCAGCGGTTGGCTGTGGTCGATGACCAGATCCGCCCCCAGTTCGCTGACCCAGTCGCGGGTCTGTGCACGGGAGGCGGTGCCGATCACTTTGAGACCGGTCAGTTGCTTGGCCAATTGGGTGAGGATCGAACCGACGCCACCCGCCGCACCGACGATCAGCAGGCTCTGGCCATTATCGGCTTGCCCTTCGCTGACTTGCAGGCGTTCGAAGAGCAACTCCCATGCGGTAATTGCGGTCAGCGGCAGGGCCGCGGCTTCGGCGAAACCGAGGGACTTGGGCATATGGCCGACGATTCGCTCATCGACCACGTGCAGTTCGCTGTTGCCGCCCGCGCGGGCGATGGAGCCGGCGTAGAAAACCTTATCGCCAGCCTTGAACAGCGTTACCTCGCTGCCAACCGCCTTGACCACGCCGGCCACGTCCCAGCCCAGCACTTTCGCGGCCCCGCCCTCAGGCGCCGCATTCTGCCGCACCTTGGTGTCGACCGGATTGACCGAAATGGCTTTGACCTCCACCAGCAAATCACGCGGGCCGGCTACTGGCTCAGGCAGATCGATGTCTTGCAGGGATTTGGCGTCGCTGATGGGCAGTGAGGCGTAATAGGCAATGGCTTTCATGGAAGGCTCCGCACAGGTAGTAGAAGATGGTGCTGATGATTAGCTATTTCTCTGCGAGATAAAACCGGCTAAAACAGCAGTCTCTTTCAATGTTTTTTTGATAATCGAGGCTGACATGCTGCGTTTCGATGACTTGCAATTGTTCGTCCGGGCAGCGGATCTGGGCAGTTTGTCGGCGGCGGCGCGGGTGATGGACATGTCTGCGGCAGTGGCCAGCGCGGCGTTGAAACGGATCGAACAGCAACTCGGTGCGCGCCTGCTCGCCCGGTCGACGCGCAGCTTGCGCCTGACGGCCGAGGGCGAGGGCTTCCTCGAATACGCTCGGGCGGCGTTGAGCAATCTCGATGAGGGGCGACGTTTGCTGGCCAGCGGGCAGGATCAGGTCAGCGGGGTCTTGCAGCTGTCGGCGCCTTCGGACTTTGGCCGCAACCTGTTGTTGCCGTGGCTCGACGAGTTCCAGCGCGAGCACCCGAAACTGACCGTACGCTTGCTGCTCGGCGACCGCATTGCCGACCTGTTTCGCCAACCGGTGGACATTGCCCTGCGGTATGGCGAACCGGAAGATTCCAGCCTGATTGCCTTGCCGATCGCGCCGCACAACCGCCGCGTGTTGTGCGCGTCACCGGCGTATCTGGCGCAGCACGGCGAACCGCGGCAGCTCGAACAACTGGCCCAGCACAATTGCCTGTTGTTCATGCTCGGCAGTCGGGTTCATGACCATTGGAGCTTCACTGACGGCAAGCGCGAAGTAAGCCTTACTGTCACGGGTGACCGCTTCAGTGACGACGCCGACGTGGTACGTCTGTGGGCCGTGGCAGGTGCCGGGATTGCCTATAAATCCTGGCTGGACGTGGGCGCCGATGTTCTCGCCGGGCGCCTCAAAGTGCTGTTGCCAGAGCTGCTGTGTGAGCGCGCTCCGCTGAATTTGTTGTGCGCCCATCGCGCACAATTGAGTAAGCCTGTGAACCTTTTAAAGGAGATGCTCGCCAGCCGATGCGCTGATCTAAGTAGTCAATTTCCCGCTTTCTCGAAAGTTGATCATTAGTCGCAGGTAAATAGAGAAATTTCTGTCAGGAACAATCACCACCCGTGCAGTCCGCAGCGCGGGACGGCGCGTGCATCCCGCTTATACTAGCGCCCGCCTCACGCCAGTACCGAAACCCGGCCCGAACGCCATCAATGCTGAGCTGCCTTGTTTAACTTCGGGTACTGCTGCGGTTGCGGGTTCGGTGCCGGAACATGTTGTGCCAATGGCCTGCCTTGCCCCGGCTCAGGGCGTTTTTCGCGTCTTGGCCGCTGGCTCATTACTGGTCAAGATGTCTCCGAGCAGTAGACGATACGATTCCACAGGGAGTGAATACATGGAACATGCACCTTGCATCAGCCAGATCGCCACGTTGCTGGCCGACCCCAAGCGCAGCGCGATGATGTGGGCGTTGATGGATGGCTCGGCCCGGCAGACCGAGGAGCTTGCGCTACTGGCAGGGCTGTCGCCGTCGTCGGCCAGTGCGCATCTGGCACGGTTGTCCACTGGCGGTCTGTTGAAGGTCGAAGTCCGGGGGCGTAAACGGTTTTTCCGCCTCTCGGCGCCGGAGGTAGGCGCTGCGATCGAAGCGTTGGCCAGCGCCACCATCGCCAGTGCCCCGCGAGAAGTCGCCGAGGTGTTCAAACGCAATACGCCGATGGCCAAGGTAGCGGCGGCGCCGTCTTCACTGCTGCGCGCTCGTTTCTGTGATGACCATTTGGGCGGCACGCTGGCGGCTGATCTGTATCAACGCCTGCTCGACGCCGGCTGGATCGAACAGCTTGAGCAACGCGTGGTGGTGACCCATAAAGGCGCGAGCAAGTTGGCTGGCCGTGGCGTGTTCATCCAGGCGTTGGCCCATCGCAACGTGCGGGTGGCCTGTGCCTGCCCGGACTGGAGCGAGCGTCGTCCGCACATGGGCGGCTCACTCGGCGCGGCGTTGCTGCAGTTGTTCATGCAGTCCGGTTGGCTGACCTTGCCCCATGACTCCAGGGCGTTGCAACTGACCGCCCTTGGCCAGCGGGAGCTGCATCGATTCGCCAAGGAAACAGAGCTGGAACTGGCGTAGCAGAGCCTGTGAAATCGCTGCCTGAGCCGCAATCCATCAGCTAACACTGTACTTGTGGGCGCGGGCTTGCCCGCGATAGCGGTCTGTCAGTCAACAATGATGTTGGAATTGATGACCTCATCGCGGGCAAGCCCGATCCCACAGTTTTTGTATTGCTCTTAAGGTTTTACGAGCCGTGCATCCAGGCTGTTCTGTGCCAGGCGTTTGGCCTGATCCTGGGTCATGCCCAAGTGTTCGTACAGCGCATGGAAGTTCTCGGTCACGTAGCCACCGAAGTACGCAGGGTCATCGGAGTTGACCGTCACCTTCACGCCACGCTCAAGCATGTCGAGGATGTTGTGCTGCGACATGTGATCGAACACGCAGAGTTTGGTGTTCGACAGCGGGCAAACGGTCAGCGGAATCTGCTCGTCGATGATCCGCTGCATCAGGCGCTCGTCTTCGATGGCGCGTACGCCGTGGTCGATGCGTTGGATTTTCAGCAGGTCGATGGCTTCCCAGATGTATTCCGGCGGGCCTTCTTCACCGGCGTGGGCGACGGTCAGGAAGCCTTCGTGACGGGCACGGTCGAACACGCGCTGGAACTTGCTTGGCGGATGGCCCATCTCGGAGCTGTCCAGACCTACGGCGACAAACGCGTCACGGAACGGCAGCGCCTGATCGAGGGTTTTCTCGGCTTCTTCTTCGCTCAAGTGGCGCAGGAAGCTGAGGATCAAACCGCTGGTGATGCCCAGTTGCTGCTCGCCATCCTTCAACGCGGCGGCGATGCCGTTGAGCACCACTTCGAACGGGATGCCACGATCGGTGTGGGTCTGCGGGTCGAAGAACGGTTCGGTGTGAATCACGTTTTGCGCCTTGCAGCGCAGCAGGTAGGCCCAGGTCAGGTCGTAGAAGTCCTGCGAGGTGCGCAGCACATCGGCGCCTTGGTAATACAGGTCGAGGAATTCCTGCAGATTGTTGAAGGCGTAAGCCTTGCGCAGGGTTTCGACGTCGTTCCACGGCAGGGCGATCTTGTTGCGTTCGGCCAAAGCGAACAGCAACTCAGGCTCCAGCGAGCCTTCCAGATGCAGGTGCAGTTCGGCCTTGGGCAGGGCGTTGAGCCAGTCGTACATATTCTTTTCTCATCAGGTGCAATGACGGCATTCTACAGATGCTTGCTGAAATAATTGGCAAAACCTGACCAAGCGATCTGTCACACCGCTTCCTGTTCCCGGCGATAAGCGTAGGTATCGGCGAAGCGCGACAGCAGGAATTCAGCACAAGTGGTCGTCGGATATTTCGCCGGGTGTTCTGCGCTCTGGCAACCGGGCAGGCACTCGATACGGGTGTCCGGGTGAGGCTCGGCAAAGAACGGCATCGAGTAGCGATCCACCCCGAGCGGGCTGATCACCCGGTGCGGTGTCGAGCGATATCGGTCATTGCTCCAGCGCGCCATCATGTCGCCGAGGTTGACCACAAACGTCCCGTCAATCGGTGGAGCGTCGATCCACTCGCCTTTGACGTTCTTCACTTGCAAGCCACCGGCGCTGTCCTGATAGAGCAGGGTGATGCAGCCGTAATCGGTGTGCGCACCGGCGCCTTGCTGCTCGGCGGAACTGGCGGTGTGACGCGGCGGGTAATGGATCATGCGCAGCACACTCACGGGCTCAAGAAAGCGCTTGTCGAAGAAGTCGCGTTCGATGTCCAGGGCAAGTGTCATGGCGCGCAGCAGCGTTTGCGCGAGGGCCTGCATGTCGAGGTAGTGCTGTTCCATCAGCGACTCCCAACCGGGAATTGCCGGATGACGGTTGGGCCCGCGCAAGGGTTTTTCCGCCAGCACTTCGGGATGGTTCGCCGACAGGTGCAGACCCATGTCGAAGGTTTCTTTGAGGTCGCTGGGTTTGTTCGGGTCGAGCTGTTCGGTGGCGATGGCGCCGTAGCCGCGATGGTGGCGGGTCCGGGTGATGTCGATCTTGAGCTTCTCTGCCGCCGGCAGATCGAAAAAACGCTGCGCGTGATCGAGCAGCGCGTCGATGCGCTGTGCGGAAATCGGATGTCCCTTGATGTAGAAGAAACCCCACTCGCGGCACGCCTGGTCGATTTGCTCGGCGACGGCGGGCCAGGCGTTTTGGTTGTCGGTGTAGAGCGGGCTGATGTCGATGATGGGCAGCTGATCCATACGCAATCCTTGGGGCGGTGAGTTTCCAATGTGGGAGCGAGCCTGCTCGCGAAGAGGGCGTGTCAGACAACATCTTTGTTCAATGACACAGCGCTTTCGCGAGCAGGCTCGCTCCCACAGGGTTTCGTGTGGTCAGCAAAAATTACTTCGGCATCTCGGCCTTCATGCCTTCCACGTAATAGTTCATCGACGCCAGTTCCGCCGTGGTCGCACTCACCCCAGCGGGAATTTTCTCGACCCCGGCCTGATCCTTGATCGGCCCGGTAAACGGCTGCAACGCACCGCTCTTGATATCGGCAATGATTTGCTCGGCTTCGGCTTTGACCGGTGCTGGCACCAGGTCGCTGATTGGTAGTTCAACCGTGCCTTCCTTCAACCCGCCCCAGTAATCCTGAGACTTCCAGCTGTGATTGATCACGCTTTGAGTCGCCTGAATGTAATGCGGCGCCCAGTCGTTGACGATCGAGGTCAGCACCGCTTTCGGCCCGAAGTGGGCCATGTCGGAGGCGTAACCCACCGCATAGACACCGCGGCGTTCGGCAGCCTGAATCGGTGCCGGGCTGTCGGTGTGCTGGAACACCACGTCGACACCCTGATCGATAAGCGCGTTGGCGGCATCGGCTTCCTTGCCCGGATCGAACCACGAGTTGACCCAAACCACTTTGATCTCGGTGCCGGGGTTGTACTTGTTCAGGGCCAGTTGAATGGCGTTGATGTCGCGGATCACTTCCGGGATCGGGAAGGAGGCGACGTAGCCGATCTTTTTGGTCTTGGTCATCTTCGCCGCGAGGAAGCCACCGACGTAACGGCCCTCGTAGGTGCGCGCCAGATAGGTGCCGAGGTTCTTGTCCTGCTTGTAGCCGGTGGCGTGCTCGAAGGTCACCTTGGGAAATTGTTTGGCGACTTTCAGCGTCGGGTTCATGTAACCGAAGGACGTGGTGAAGATCAGGTCGTACTTGTCCTTCGCCATGTTGCGGATCACCCGCTCGGCGTCGGCACCTTCGGCGACGTTTTCCACATAGTTGGTGGTGATCTGCGCGCCGAATTTCTCCGCCAGCGCCTTGCGCCCCTGCTCATGCTGATACGTCCAGCCGTGGTCACCGATCGGGCCGATGTAGACGAAACCAACCTTCAGCGGATCGGCAGCGCTGGCGCTCAGGCTTATCCCCAGACCAATGGCGGCGCACAGCAGTTTGTGCAGCGGACGTATTTGCATGAATTGGAGCTCCATTTTGTTGTGTGTGGTCAGGGGCAATGCAAATTGCTGACCAACAAGACAACAAACTGGTTGGAAACCGTGTGAAAGCCTTCGCGAGCAGGCTCGCTCCCACAGGGGATTGCATTCCAAGGTGGGAGCGAGCCTGCTCGCGAAGGGGCCGGTCAGGCCAATAAAAGTGCATCAGGCAAAAGTCCCGCCATCGCTTGGTGCGCTAATGTGTAACGAAACGTTAGCGCCGCGCCGCAGTCAGTAGCTCATTCGAATCTTTGGCAAAAAAGGCCCGCCATGCTCTCAATCCTCAAGCAAGAAAGCTTTCTGCTGCTGGCCCTGCTCGCCGCAGTCGTCGCTTATCCGTTGGAACACTGGATGCTGCACAGCGGCCAGATCGTCGCGCTGACTGCCGGTCTGCTCCTGATCGCATTCATCGTCGCCGCTTCGATGCGCGTCGCCCATCACGCCGAATTGCTCGCCGAAAAGGTCGGCGACCCTTACGGCACGATGATCCTCACGCTGGCCGCCGTGCTGGTGGAAGTGGTGATTCTGGCGATCATGATGAGCAACGAAGCGTCGCCCACACTGGTGCGCGACACGATTTATTCGGCAGTGATGCTCGACATCAACGGCATCCTCGGCCTCGCTGCGCTGATGGGCGGGATCAAGCATGGCGAGCAGTCCTACAACGACGATTCGGCGCGCAGCTACAGCGTAATGATCCTCACCGCGATGGGCGTGTCGATGGTGGTGCCGGAGTTCATTCCCGAGGCCAACTGGAAGATTTATTCGGCGTTCACTATCGGTGCAATGGTGGTGCTCTACGCGCTGTTCCTGCGCATGCAGGTCGGCCCGCACAGTTATTTTTTCAGCTACAGCTACCCGGACAAACGTCGCAAGAAAGAGCCTCAGGACGCGCAGGCAAAAGCACCGAGCATCGGCCTGTCGATCGGCATTCTGGTGTTTGGCATTGTAGTGATCGGCGCATTGGCCGAGGTGATGTCCAAGACCCTCGATCTGGGCCTGGAAGGTACGGGCGCACCGCCGGTGATCACGGCGATTCTGGTGGCGGCGATTTCAGCGGCGCCGGAGATTTTGACCGCGTTGCGTGCGGCGTTGGCCAACCGCATGCAGTCAGTGGTCAATATTGCGATGGGCGCGTCGCTGTCGACGGTGATCCTCACCGTGCCGGTGATGGAAGCGATGGCGCTGTACACCGGTCAGCCATTTCAGATGGCAATGACCCCAGTGCAGACGGTAATGATCTTTCTCACATTGATCGTCAGCGCGATCAATCTCAATGACGGCGAGACCAATGCCATTGAAGGCATGACGCACTTTGTGTTGTTTGCGACGTTCATCATGCTGTCCCTGCTAGGCCTTTAAGCCCACTGCAAAACAATTGTGGGAGCGAGCCTGCTCGCGAAAGCGGAGTGTCATTCAACAAAAATGTTGTCTGATGCTCCTTCTTCGCGAGCGGGCTCGCTCCCACCGTTTTGAACCGATGGGATCAGGTACCGGCGATCAGCTGGCGAGCAGCCTGGCTGTGATCGGCGATCAGGCCTTTCAGATCCAGTCCTTCGACCTGGCCATCAACCACGCGCCACTTGCCGCCAATCATCACCCGATCCGCTCGATCTGCGCCGCACAGCAGCAGCGCCGAAATCGGATCGTGGCTGCCAGAGAAGCGCAGTTCATCGAGCTTGAACAATGCCAGATCAGCCTGTTTGCCCACCGCCAGTTCACCAATGTCGGTACGGCCCAACAGGCTCGCCGACCCCTTGGTCGCCCAGCCCAGCACGCGCTCAGGGGTAATTTTCTCGGCGCCGTATCGCAGACGCTGGATGTACAGCGCCTGACGCGCCTCAAGGATCATGTTCGATGCATCGTTGGACGCCGAGCCATCCACGCCCAGACCGAACAGCGCACCGGCGTCAGTCAAATCGATGCTTGGGCAAATGCCCGAGGCCAGACGCATGTTCGAGCTCGGGCAATGACAGATGCCGGTGCCGGCCTGGCCGAGGCGGGCGATTTCGTCCGGGTTGAAGTGGATGCCGTGGGCCAGCCAGGTGCGCGGGCCGAGCCAGCCGACGCTGTCCAGATAGTCGACGGTGCGCAGGCCGAAACGCTGCAGGCAGAAATCTTCTTCGTCGAGGGTTTCGGCCAGGTGCGTGTGCAGGCGCACGTCGAGCTTATTCGCCAGTTCGGCGCTGGCCGACATGATTTCCGGGGTCACTGAAAACGGCGAGCACGGTGCCAGAGCGATCTGGATTTGCGCACCGTCGCCACGCTCGTGGTACTCGTGGATCAGGCGCTGACTGTCGTCGAGAATCACCTGGCCTTCTTGCACGGTCTGCTGCGGCGGCAGGCCGCCGTCCTTCTCGCCGAGGCTCATCGAGCCACGGGTGAGCATGGCGCGCATGCCCAGTTCACGCACGGTTTCGACTTGCACGTCGATGGCGTTTTCCAGGCCGTCCGGGAACAGATAATGATGGTCGGCAGCGGTGGTACAACCCGACAGCAGCAACTCGGCCAAAGCGACTTTGGTGGCGAGGGCGAGTTTTTCCGGCGTCAGACGTGCCCACACCGGGTACAGGGTTTTCAGCCACGGGAACAACGGCTGATTGACCACCGGCGCCCAGGCGCGAGTGAGGGTTTGATAGAAGTGATGGTGGGTGTTGATCAGGCCCGGCAGGATCACATGCTCGCGGGCATCGAACACTTCATTGCACGGCGCTGAAGGCTGTTGACCGGCGGCAAGCACTTCGACAATCACGCCGTCTTGCAGCACCAGACCGCCACGGGCATCGAGCTCGTTGGAGGTGAAAATGGCGAGGGGGTTTTTTAACCAGATACGGGTCGCAGGCATTGTCGCCGGCTCCTCTGAAAGTGGGTTCAGGGTTGCCAGCTCAGTGTTGCCCTGTCTGCTGATCCAGGTTCGCCGCGACGGACGAGGTGCGCAGTTTCAAACAAATCACTGCGCCGGGCAAGCCCCACCCGACAGGACACCGTTCATCCCTGTGGGAGCTGGCTTGCCAGCGAATGCGTCGGATCAGCCACCTTATATGGCGACTGGCACTCCGTCATCGCGGGCAAGCCCGGCTCCCAAAGGATTTGTGCGTTTACCAGGGAATGGTTTCGCCTTTGTAATTGATGAAGTGATGCCCGCCCTTGCCGGTAAACGCATTCACCTGATCAATCAGTCCGCGTGTGCTGGTGTCCACATCGAGGTCAGCCCCTTCACCGCCCATGTCGGTCTTCACCCAACCCGGATGCAGCGACAGCACGGTCAGTTTCTGTTCGCCCAATTGCGTGACAAAACTGTTGGTCATCGAGTTCAGCGCAGCCTTGCTCGCCTTGTACAGCGCCAGCTCCGGCGCATCCGGCACCGTCACGCTGCCGAGCCCGGAGCTCATGAACGCCAGCACACCGCTGCCATCGCGGATCTGTCCGGCAAAGCGTTGCGCCAGATTGATCGGCGCCACCGCGTTGGTGAAAAACAGCTGACCGACTTCCGCCAGGGTCGCGCCGCCCGGGGTCTGTACTGCCGGGCCTTTGACCCCGGCATTGACGAACAGCAGGTCGAAAGTTTCACCCTTCAACTGTTGGCTCAAGGCGATCACCGCTTGCTGGTCATCCATGTCGAGCTTCTCGATCCGCACGTCGCCCAGCGCTTGCAGCGCCTCGGCGTTCGAGGGATTGCGCACGGTGGCAGTCACTTGCCAGCCGTCGCCCAGCAGGGTCTTCACCAAGCCGAGGCCCAAGCCACGGGAGGCGCCGATGATCAGTGCATTTTTTGCCTGGGACATGATGGGTTCCTTGAAAATTATCGTTCAGGGTTCAATGGACAGGCCTGGCCGAGCCGTAGTTGCAGCTCATGTCTTAGCGCGTCGAGTTCGCTCATGCGGGTTTCAATCAGTTGTAGCTTGTCGCGCAGCAATTGCGCCACAGCGTTTTCCGGATCGGGCGTGTTCCACAGTGCGGCAACGCTGTCGCCGATCTCGCCGAGGGTAAAACCCAAACGCTGCGCCGTCCTGATGTAGAGCACCAGTTGCAGCATTTCCGGCGGGTAGTCGCGATAACCATTGGCACTGCGTTGCGCCGCGATCAACCCGCGTTGCTCATAGAAACGCAGCGTGTCGCGACTGACTGCGCTGGCCTGTGCCAATTCACCGATGCGCATTTGTGATGCTCTGAAGAGGGCTTGACCCTGGAGCATACTCCAGGCTTTACCGTGGTTGCTCCTCAAATTTCTGGAGCATGGACGATGTGGACTTCAACACAATATCGACACGTGGTGCGCGGCAGCGCCTGGTACGACCTGATCGTCACGGCTGCATTTGTGACGCCGTGGAGTTTTGCCGCGTTGCACGGGGTTTTGACCGCGCTCGGTCAGGCGCTGGATTTGCCCGGTGAGTTGCCGGCGTTCGCGCCGATGCACATGTTGATGGCGAATCTTTTGGGCTCGGTGGTTTGTGTGTGGGCGGTGCTGCGGATTCGTGATCCGCAGGCACTTTATGGACGTTATGACGCGGTGGCGCGGTTTCTGTTTGCGGCTTGGCAGGGGTATGCCCTAGTCCATGGCGCCAGTTCGATTTTGCTGATTTTCCTCGTCTTCGAACTGGCGTGGGGCATTGCTCAGGTGTTGCCAGCGCGGGCGCCTTCGCGAGCAGGCTCGCTCCCACAGGGAGTTTGAGCGAACTCGGTCAATCGTGGGAGCGAGCCTGCTCGCGAAGAGGCCCGTCCGGTCAACCGCTAATGCCCCGACTGCCACGGCTGCCCCAACGACACCGGCGCATACAACCGTGTCCGCAGTGCATCGCGCGACAACAACACCAGCACCACAATCGTCGCCACGTACGGCAGCATCGCCAGCAGGCTCGACGGAATCGCCAGCCCCAACCCCTGCGCCACCAGGTGCAGGATGCTGGCGAGGCCGAACAGATAGGCGCCCAGCAACAACCGCCACACCCGCCAACTGGCAAATACCACCAGCGCCAAGGCAATCCAGCCACGCCCAGCCGTCATGTTTTCCGCCCACATCGGCGTGTACGCCAGCGACAGATACGCCCCGGCCAGCCCGGCCATCGCACCGCCGAAAAGCACCGCCAAGGTGCGCACGGTCAACACCGGCAAGCCCATCGCACTGGCCGCATCCGGGTTCTCGCCGACCGCTTGAATGATCAGCCCGACACGGCTTTTGATGATCACCCACGCCACCAGCGCAAACAGCCCGAACGACAGATACACCAGCAGATCCTGCGCGAACAGCATCCGCCCGATCAGCGGGATTTCACTCAGATACGGAATCGCCAAAGGCTCGAATCCAGCCAATGGTTTGCCCACCCACGCCGCCCCCACGAAAGTCGACAACCCCACGCCAAAAATCGTCAGGGCCAACCCGGTCGCTACCTGATTGGCGTTGAACACCAGCGCCACCAAAGCAAACAGCGACGACAGCAACATCCCGGCGAGCATCGCCAGCAATACGCCGAGCCACAGGTTGCCGCTGTTGAGCGCGACTATAAAACCGATCACCGCACCAAACAGCATCATCCCTTCCTGCCCGAGGTTGAGCACGCCGCTCTTCTCGCAGATCAGTTCACCCAGCGCTACCAGCAGCAGCGGCGTGCCGCAACGCACCATCGCGAAGAAAATATTGCTCAGCAGATCGATATCCATCACAGCGCTCCGGCGGTTACGGTGGGGGTCTGTGTGCGCCGTGCCCAGCGCAGATTCAGACGTGGCCGATAGAGAATCAGCACATCACTGGCGAGCAGGAAAAACAGCATCATTCCCTGAAACAGTTGAGTGATCGCTTGCGGCAGATTGAGGCTCATCTGCGCGTTCTCGCCCCCGATATACAGCAGCGCCATCAGCAGACTGGAGAACAGAATCCCGATGGGGTTGAGCCGCCCAAGAAACGCCACGGTGATCGCCGCATAGCCATAACCCGGTGACACTTGCGGCACCAATTGACCGATTGGGCCGGTGACTTCGCAGACACCTGCAAGCCCCGCGAGCCCGCCGCTGATCACCAGGGCAAGCCAGATCAAACGCTTCTCGCGAAAGCCGACGAACCCTGCCGCACGCTTGTCCAGCCCGAGCACTTTGATCTGGAAACCGATAAAACTTTTCTGCAACAACACCCACACCGCGACCAGCGCGAGCAGGGCGAAATACACCCCGGCATGCACGCGGCCATCCTCCAGCAACAGCGGCAAACGGCTGGCGTCGCCGAACATTGCCGACTCGGGAAAATTGAAACCGGCGGGGTCCTTCAGCGGCCCATGTACGCAGAACAGCAGCAAGTTCAGCGCGATGTAATTGAGCATGATGCTGGTGAGGATTTCGTTGGCGTTGAAGCGTGTGCGCAGCCATGCGGTGAGCCCCGCCCATGCGGCGCCGGCGAGGGTGCCGGTCAGCAGAATCAGCGCCAGCGCCCAACGGCTTTGCATGTCGATGATATTCACCGCCAAGGCACTGCCGGCGAGCGCGCCAAGCAGCAATTGACCTTCGGCGCCGATGTTCCAGATTCGCGCTTGGTAGGCCACCGCCAGGCCCAGCGCGCAGAGCAGAATCGGCAAGGCTTTGACCAGTAATTCCGAAACACCGTACAAGTCACTGACCGGCGCGATCAGCAGCGTATGCAAGGTTTGCAGTGGATCATGACCGAGGGCGATGAACAGCAGCGAACCGCAGCCGAGCGTCAGCGCCGCCGCCAACAGCGGCGAGCACCAAAGCATCAGACGCGATTGCTGGCCACGGGGTTCGAGGGAAAGCAGCATGTTTGAAACTCCGTTAAACCGTGGCGTGTTGTTGAGGGGCATCGAACTGACCGGCCATCCAGCCGCCGACGTCACTCAGTTGCGTGTCCGTGGTGTTTTGCAGCGCCGACAGCTTGCCGCCGCACAAGGCGCCGAGGCGGTCGCTGATCTGGAACAGTTCATCGAGGTCTTCGGAAATCACCAGAATCGCCGCGCCGGCATCGCGCAAGGCGATCAACGCGCGGTGGATGGTTGCGGCGGCGCCGACGTCCACGCCCCAGGTCGGGTGCGCGGCGATCAGCAGTTTTGGTTGCTGGAGGATTTCCCGGCCGAGGATGAATTTCTGTAGATTGCCGCCGGACAGGCTGCGGGCGGCGGTTTGCGTATTCGGCGTTTTTACCCCGAAGCGTTGAATGATTTGCTGGGCGAGGGCATCGACTTTGCCGCGTTCGATCAAACCGTTGCTCACCAGCCCTTGTTGAAAGGCTGTCAGCAGCGCGTTGTCGGCCAGACTCAGCTCTGGCACCGCGCCATGGCCGAGGCGCTCGGCCGGGACGAAAGCCAGACCGAGTCTGCGTCTCGCATCGGGGCGTAAATCAGCAACGGCCTGATGACCGAAACGAATCGTTTCGGCCTCGACCCGTGACAGCGTTTGCTCCCCACTGAGCAGGGTAAGCAATTCGTCCTGACCATTGCCCGCGACCCCGGCGATGCCAACGATTTCACCGCTGCGCACCTGCAAGTCGATGCCTGCCAGTGAGCAGCCAAACGGGTCCGTGTTATGCCAGCTCAAACCGCGGACCTGCAAAAACACCGCGCCACCGCTGACCTTCGGATAGTCGCCAATCAACGCCGCCGCTTCGCCCACCATCATCTGCGCCAACTGTTGATCCGAGCATTCGGCCGGTACGCAATGCCCGGCCACTCGCCCGCCGCGCAACACCGTTGCGCTGTGGCACAAGGCGCGAACTTCTCCGAGCTTGTGGCTGATAAACAAAATGCTGCAACCCTCGGCGGCGAGACGGCGCAGGGTGATGAACAAATCGTCGGCCTCCTGCGGCGTCAGCACCGAAGTCGGTTCATCGAGAATCAGCAGACGGATGTCTTGCATCAGGCAGCGAATGATTTCCACCCGTTGCCGCTCGCCAATCGACAGGCTGTGGACAAGTCGCTCAGGCTCCAGCGCCATGCCGTAGCGCCGCGAGACTTCGCGAATCTTCGGTTCAAGCTGTTTCGGCGTACCCGCTGCCGCACCCATCGCCAGCGCAATGTTCTGCGCCACGCTGAGGGTTTCGAACAGCGAGAAATGTTGAAAGACCATTCCGATCCCCAGCTGTCGCGCCTGGGTCGGGTTGCGCATGTTCACGCGCTGACCTTGCCAGAGCATCTCGCCCGCGTCGGCCTGAGTGACGCCGTAGATGATCTTCATCAGCGTGCTTTTGCCTGCGCCGTTTTCACCGAGCAAGGCATGGATTTCTCCGGGCGCAATGCTCAGATCAATAGCGTCATTGGCCAGACATCCGGGGTAGCGTTTGCTGATATGGCGCAGTTGCAGGCGCGGAGTAGGAGGGGCGATGGGCATGACAGGCTCGACTTGCTTGGAGTTGTGCCTGTGGATAAAGCAATTTCCTGGCCATTGAGTCAGGAACACCTGAAGACACCGATACCCCGCGCCTGTCGCAGAGCACTTGCAGTAAATTGGGCATAACAACGAGCACCACTTGGGGGCGAAGCCGTTGATCAAGCTCCACTTTTGCCCGCAGCCAATTGATCAAAAAACGAGCAACTGCGTCGGAGCTATGTGCAATCTGCAACTGCGCCAGTCATGAACGGCTTATCCACAGGTTGTTCCACAGTATTTGTGCGCAACATGGAATCAAGGGCATAAGCACCGTGATGCTTTCTTCCAATAGTGCTAAACCTGGTTAACTTATTGTTTTTACGAAAAAAATACGCGTTCGCAGAGTGATTGAGCGAAAAGTGAACAAATCGCGCAAAGCCGCATGACAGAAGGGTTACAGCGGGATGTGCTCAGGTTATCCACAGCCGGGTGCACAGCAGATGTGGGCAACTGCGTGGAATAAGGAAAACGGCGGATGCCCTAAAAGATCGCAGCCTTCGGACGATCTTTTGATCTTGCTTTAGCGCTGCAGCAAAATCCTTCCGCGACTCAAATCTGCCAATTGGCTCTGCAACAATTCAATCTGCGCTTCACCCACCGCCAACCCCAACTCAACCCCGTTCGCGGTGAACTGCTCCTCAACTACCAATCCGCCCAGATCCGCCACCCGCAGCTTCACCAACGCCAACTCGGCAAAGCCGCAGGCACAACGCAAGGGCACGCGGCTGATCAACTCGACTTTCGCCGCCGTTTGCAGGCACTTGTTCGCACCACCGCCATAGGCTCGCGCCAAACCGCCGGTGCCCAGCTGAATGCCGCCGTACCAGCGGATCACCAGCACCGCGACCTGATCGCAATCCTGCGCTTCAATCGCTGCCAGAATCGGTCGCCCGGCCGTGCCGCCCGGTTCGCCGTCGTCATTGCTGCGATATTGATCGCCGAGTTTCCACGCCCAGCAATTGTGCGAGGCGTTCAAGTCGCTGTGCTGTTCGAAGAACGCCTGCGCGTCAGCGGGACTGCTGATGGGGGCAGCGAAAGTGATAAAGCGGCTTTTGCGAATCTCTTCGCGGTACTCGCAAAAACCGCTGAGGGTGAAAGGCATAAACGTCTTATAGAGAAGGAGTGAGGCCGCAGCCTTTGAGAATGATGCGGATCAGGTTGTTGCTGGCGTCTTCCATGTCCTGCTTGGTCAACTTGCTGCGGCCGCTGACGCGGCAGATCTGCGTGGCGAAGTCGGCGTAATGCTGGGTGCTGCCCCACAACAGGAAGATCAGGTGCACCGGGTCGACCGGGTCCATTTTGCCGGCATCGATCCACGCCTGAAACACCGCCGCGCGGCCCTGGAACCAGGCGCGGTAATCCTGATTGAAATACTCGCTCAGGCATTCGCCGCCGCTGATCACTTCCATCGCAAAGATTCGCGAGGCTTGTGGCTGGCGACGGGAGTATTCCATTTTGGCGCGGATGTAGCGGGTCAGCGCTTCGGCCGGATCGTCTTCGGCGGTGAGGGTGTTGAAGGTGCTGTCCCACAACTCGATGATGTTGCTCAGCACCGCCACGTACAGCCCCAACTTGTTGGTGAAGTAGTAATGCAGGTTAGCCTTGGGCAACCCGGCATTCTGGGCGATGGTGTTCATGCTGGTGCCTTTGTACCCGTGGCGGGCGAACTCGTCTTCGGCGGCTTTGAGAATGGTCTCTTCGTTCTTCTGACGAATGCGGCTGGCGGGCTTGCCGCCGTGAGCGGGGACTTCAAAGGTCATAGGCACTTCCGGGTTTGTCTGTGGGTGCAACCAATTGCGTTGATAGCGCACCCACAAGCATCCGACAAGTCCTCAGGCGATAAAACCGTTACGCCTGTTCGATCTTGTTCAGCGGCACTTGCACTTCAGCGGGTGCTGTTTTGGCTTCCGGCAGCAGCAGGCAAAGGATGATTGCCGTTAGCCCGCCGCTGGTAATCGCCGAGTCGAACAGGTTTTGCACCAGTTTGGGTAGCAGGTGCAGCAGGTTCGGTTGTGCGGCGATGCCCAGGCCGACGCCGAACGAAGTGGCGATGATCAGCATGCTGCGCCGATCCAGCGGCGACTGCGCGAGGATGCGCACACCGGCGGCGGCGACGGCACCGAACATAACCAGAGTGGCGCCGCCGAGTACTGGTTTCGGTATCTGTTGCAGCACCGCACCAATCATTGGAAACAAGCCGAGACAAAACAGGATCGCGCCGATGTAAAGGCCAACGTAGCGGCTGGCAACGCCGGTCAGCTGAATCACGCCGTTGTTCTGCGCAAATGTGGTGTTGGGGAAAGCGCTGAACGTTGCGGCGATCATGCAGCTCACGCCATCACCCAGTACACCACCGCGCAAGCGGCTTATATAAGAAGGGCCGCTGATGGGTTGGCGGGCGAGCATGCAATTGGCGGTGAGGTCGCCGACGGTTTCGATGGTGCTGATCAGATAAATCAGCGCGACCGGCAGGAAAGCGGTCCAGTCAAAACTGAATCCGAACTTGAACGGTGTAGGAAAACTCACCAGCGGCAAGTCAGGCAACGGCTGCGGGACCAGTTTCCCACTGAACCACGCCGCGAGGCTCCCGAGCAGCAGACCAATGATGATTGCCGACAGCCGCACCCACGGCGTGTTCGAGCGGTTGAGCAAAATGATCGTCAGCAACACGAATACGCCAAGCGCCAGATTGCCCGGCGCGCCGAAGTCCGGGGCATTGAAGCCGCCGCCGAGATCGGTGATGCCGACCTTGATCAGGCTGATGCCGATCAGTGTGATGACAATCCCGGTCACCAGCGGCGTGACCACTCTGCGCAGTTGACCAATGAAACGGCTGAGCACGATCTGCACAATCGCGCCGAAAAAGCACACGCCAAAGATCATCGCCAGAATGTCTTCCGGGCTACCGCCGCGCTGCTTGACCAGAAACCCGGCCGACAGCACCGCGCCGAGAAAGGCGAAACTGGTGCCTTGCAAGCAGATCATCCCCGCGCCGATCCCGAACGGCCGGCGAGCCTGAATAAACGTGCCGACCCCGGACACCATCAGCGCCATGCTGATCAGGTAAGGCAAATGCGCGGTCAGCCCAAGCGCCGAGCCGATCACCAGCGGTGGGGTGATGATGCCGACGAAACTGGCGAGCACGTGTTGCAGGGCGGCGAGGGTTGCGGCCAGCGGTTTCGGGCGGTCGTTGAGGCCGTAGATCAAGTCGCTGGACGGTTCGGAATCTGGCTGCATGGCGTTGGGCTTCTTGTTGAAGGATCGGGGTTGATCCTGCTTTGCAAAAAGCTGTCCACTTGCTCAGGTTATTGCTTGGTTTTGTCTCTAAGGCTTAACGTGGTTGGGCGGCGGGCAATGTTTAACGCGTCGCCGCCAGACTCTCCAGAAAGCTTTCCAGCACCAAATGAGGGCGCCGGCCTTTGCGCGTGACCGATGCCAGACTCAAATCATAAAAACGTGTGTCGGCCTTGAGTGCGCGTAAACGCCCTTGCTGTACCCAAAGGCTGGCGTAATGATCCGGCAGATAACCAATGTAGCGCCCGGTCAGAATCAGAAACGCCATGCCCTCACGGTCGGAGGCACTGGCAGTGCAGTTGAGCGCCTGATAATGCGCCTGGATTTCCCCCGGCAAGCGAAACGTCGGGGCGATGGCGTCCTGACTATCAAGGCGTTCGTCATCGAGTTGTTTGTCATCGACATAAAACAGTGGATGACCGACCGCGCAATAAAGCAGTGAGCGTTCGCTGTACAGCGGTTGATATTCCAACCCGGAAAGCGCACTGGCCTGCGGCACCACGCCGACATGCAGGCGACCGTCGAGCACGCCTTGTTCGACTTCATTTGGCGCAATCATGCGGATCTGGATTTGCACATCCGGCCCGCGCTCCTTCAATTGGGCGAGGGCGTGGGTGATGCGCATGTGGGGCAGGGTGACCAGGTTATCGGTCAGGCCGATGATCAACTCGCCACGCAAGTGTTGGTGCAGGCCGTTGACCTCGGTGCGAAAACTTTCCAGCGCACTCAATAACTGCAGGGCTGATTGATAAACCTCGCGACCTTCTTCGGTCAGGGAGAATCCAGCGCGGCCACGCTGACACAAACGCAACCCGAGGCGTTGCTCCAGATCGCTCATCTGCTGGCTGATCGCCGAGCGCCCGATGCCGAGCACGGTTTCCGCCGCCGAGAAGCCGCCGGATTCCACCACGCTGCGAAAGATCCGCAGCAGGCGAATATCAAAGTCACTGACCTGGGCCAGCGGATCGGGGCGGCGGCTGCTCATGTTTAATTGCTCAAAGTTTAGTGATGGTCTAACTGAAGGTTAGAAGAGTTGGATTTCACCGACTTTATCCGCGTGGCAATTTAGCTGCAACAACGACTTTTATCTCCCTGAAGCTTAAGCCCTGCGAGGTTTTGCCCGATGAACATGCCCGAAAACGCTCCGTCGCCACTGGCCAGCCAACTGAAGCTGGACGCGCACTGGATGCCGTACACCGCCAACCGTAACTTTCAGCGCGATCCGCGTCTGATTGTTGGTGCAGAAGGCAGTTGGCTCATCGATGACAAAGGCCGCAAGGTGTACGACTCACTGTCGGGTCTGTGGACCTGCGGCGCCGGACACACCCGCAAGGAAATTCAGGAAGCGGTCTCTAAACAATTGGGCACCCTCGATTACTCGCCAGGCTTCCAGTACGGCCACCCTTTGTCCTTTCAACTGGCCGAAAAAATCACTGACCTGACCCCGGGCAACCTGAACCACGTGTTCTTCACCGACTCCGGCTCCGAGTGCGCCGACACGGCGGTGAAAATGGTCCGTGCCTACTGGCGCCTGAAAGGTCAGGCGACCAAGACCAAAATGATCGGTCGTGCCCGGGGTTATCACGGCGTGAACATCGCCGGCACCAGCCTCGGCGGCGTCAACGGCAACCGCAAGCTGTTCGGTCAGTCGATGATGGACGTCGATCACCTGCCGCACACGTTGCTGGCGAGCAATGCGTTCTCCCGCGGCATGCCGGAGCAGGGCGGTATCGCTCTGGCCGACGAGTTGCTGAAGCTGATCGAACTGCACGACGCATCGAACATCGCCGCGGTGTTCGTTGAGCCGATGGCCGGTTCCGCCGGTGTATTGGTGCCGCCGCAGGGTTACCTGAAACGTCTGCGTGAAATCTGTGATCAGCACAACATCCTGCTGGTCTTCGACGAGGTGATCACCGGTTTCGGCCGCACCGGCTCGATGTTCGGTTCCGACAGCTTTGGCGTCACCCCGGACCTGATGTGCATCGCCAAACAAATCACCAACGGCGCGATCCCGATGGGCGCGGTGATTGCCAGCTCCGAGATCTACCAGACCTTCATGAACCAGGCGACCCCGGAATACGCCGTGGAATTCCCGCACGGCTACACCTACTCGGCGCACCCGGTGGCGTGCGCCGCTGGCCTGGCAGCACTGGATCTGCTGCAAAAGGAAAACCTGGTGCGGAGCGTCGCCGAAGTCGCTCCGCATTTCGAGAACGCGCTGCACGGGCTGAAAGGCTCGAAGAACGTCATCGACATCCGCAACTACGGTCTGGCCGGTGCGATTCAGATTGCCGGTCGTGATGGCGATGCCATCGTGCGTCCGTTCGAAGCGGGCATGGCATTGTGGAAAGCCGGGTTCTACGTGCGCTTCGGCGGCGACACCCTGCAGTTCGGCCCAACCTTCAACAGCAAGCCGCAAGACCTGGATCGTCTGTTCGACGCGGTCGGCGAAGTGCTGAACAAGCTCGACTGATTTTTCCTTCTATATATACCTACAAAACACAGGCACCCCGCTCGGGTGTCTGTGGACAAAAATTCAGGAGTTTTCGATGAGCGTTATCCCGCATTTGATCAATGGTGAACTGGTGACCGAGAACGGTCGCGCGGTTGATGTATTCAACCCGTCTACCGGCCAGGCAATCCACAAGCTGCCACTGGCCACCCGCGAAACCATCCAGAAAGCCATCGATGCCGCCAAGGCTGCGTTCCCGGCCTGGCGCAACACCCCACCGGCCAAGCGTGCGCAGGTGATGTTCCGCTTCAAGCAACTGCTGGAGCAGAACGAGGCGCGCATCTCGCAATTGATCAGCGAAGAACACGGCAAGACCCTGGAAGACGCTGCCGGCGAGCTGAAGCGCGGTATCGAGAACGTCGAGTTCGCCTGCGCCGCCCCGGAAATCCTCAAGGGCGAGTACAGCCGCAACGTCGGCCCGAACATCGACGCCTGGTCGGACTTCCAGCCACTGGGCATTGTTGCCGGTATCACGCCGTTCAACTTCCCGGCCATGGTGCCGTTGTGGATGTACCCACTGGCGATCGTCTGCGGCAATTGCTTCATCCTCAAGCCGTCCGAGCGTGATCCAAGCTCCACGCTGCTGATCGCTCAGCTGCTGCTGGAAGCGGGCCTGCCAAAAGGCGTAATGAGCGTGGTACACGGTGACAAGACTGCAGTAGACGCGTTGATCGAAGCGCCGGAAGTCAAAGCGCTGAGCTTCGTCGGTTCGACGCCGATTGCGGAATACATCTACGCCGAAGGCACCAAGCGCGGCAAACGCGTTCAGGCACTGGGCGGTGCGAAGAACCACGCGGTGCTGATGCCGGACGCCGATCTGGACAACGCGGTCAGCGCACTGATGGGCGCGGCTTACGGTTCCTGCGGTGAGCGCTGCATGGCGATTTCGGTAGCCGTGTGTGTGGGCGACCAGGTTGCGGATGCGCTGGTGGCCAAACTGGTTCCACAGATCAAGGCGCTGAAAATCGGTGCGGGGACTTCCTGTGGTCTGGACATGGGGCCGCTGGTTACCGGTCAGGCTCGCGACAAGGTCAGCGGCTATGTGGATGACGGCGTGGCGGCGGGCGCGACTCTGGTGGTCGACGGTCGTGGTCTGAGCGTGGCGGGGCATGAGGAAGGCTTCTTCCTGGGTGGCTGCCTGTTCGATAACGTCACCCCTGAGATGCGCATCTATAAAGAAGAGATATTCGGTCCGGTGCTGTGCGTTGTTCGCGTCAACAGCCTGGAAGAGGCTATGCAGCTGATCAACGATCACGAATACGGTAACGGCACCTGCATCTTCACCCGTGATGGTGAAGCGGCGCGTCTGTTCTGTGATGAGATCGAAGTCGGCATGGTTGGCGTCAACGTTCCTCTGCCGGTGCCGGTGGCTTACCACAGCTTTGGCGGTTGGAAGCGTTCGCTGTTCGGCGACCTGCATGCCTACGGCCCGGATGGTGTTCGCTTCTATACCCGTCGCAAGGCGATCACTCAGCGCTGGCCTCAGCGTGCGAGCCATGAGGCTTCGCAGTTCGCATTCCCTAGCTTATAAGTAGAGGGGCATGCAGAAGGCCGACCTTTTAAGGTCGGCCTTTGCGTTTTCGGGCTTTTTTGACTGATATGACAGAATTATGAAAATAGCGGTTGACGGCAGATTCCAGACGTCTATAATTCGCCCCACTTCCGGCGCAGTCGAAACGGAAAACTCCTTGAGATTCAATGAGTTAAGTAGGTTTCGAGAGTGGGTCGCTTCAGTTCATCGAAGCCT
>NZ_JAENSQ010000027.1:0-73349 GCF_016613125.1 Pseudomonas sp. MF6776 | reverse complement strand
GCTGAAGCCTTGGGTACGACCGATTTGAATGGTGGCGCGCTCTTCAACGCTGAGTTCGGTATAAGACATAGGGGCAGCACCGTACCGGAAAGGTCAGGTGTTGCACTCAGTTTTTGCCGCCGCCCTTGATATTGATCGTCTGGCTAATCGGGTCTGCGGCAAACGCCACGGAAGAACTCAGTGCCAAGATGGCCATCGGGGCGGAAATTGCAAACTTCTTGAACATGATCAGTACCTGCTTTTGATAAGGATTGGCGCGTGAAAACTTTTGTCGGTTGCCGACTTAACTTTCAACGCGGAGGCATGATCAAGTAATTCAACCACAAAGTAAGTAGGAAATTTCACCACTACCCGTAGTTACCGATACCCATGTAAAAGAGAAAAAAAACTGCTTTCAGCAATTAAGATAACAGTGACTCTCAGAACTATACTACATACAGTTTTCAGCAAAAAAACATACAGATTTAAAACTATCCAGAACACTTGTTATTGCGGGCTTACGCACTAATAACGAAACTGACATTCGATTTCACAGTGCTGTAATTAGCACAATTACTCTAAAAAAATACAAAACTTATCCCGCATCGACGACGGCGTCATTTTCGTTGAAGCGTCGCGTCGACCACTGATCCGAATGTCTTGCGCCGGCCATAAGATATATCTTAAGTTGTATCTAAACACGACGAGAGAAGACAGAAATGAGAGACCATCATTCCCCCCACCGCGAGCACGGTGACGGCCGCGACGGCTTCGAGAAACGCCCCGGCCGTGAACGCGGTGGGCGCGGCCCGCGAGTGTTTGCCCCGGGCGACCTGAAATTGCTGCTGCTGGCACTGGTCGCCGAGCAGCCCTGCCACGGGTACGACCTGATCCGCCAGATCGAAGGCATGTTCGACGGCGCCTACAGCCCGAGCCCCGGCGTGATCTACCCGACCCTGACCTTTCTGGAAGAAAGCGAACTGATCAGCGGTGACGCCGAGGGTGGCAAGAAACGCTACAGCGTGACCGACGCCGGGCGCCTGTCCCTGAGCGAGCAAACAGTGGCCCTCGATGGTGTGCGCATGCGCATCGACGTCAGCAAGCGCTCACTGCGCGGCCATGACCGGCCGCCGGAAATCCATGAAGCGGTGCACAACCTGCGCCACGCTTTGCAGTTGCACCACGGGCGCTGGAGCCCGGAAGAAATCCTGCGCGTACGGGATCTGCTCAACAACACCGCCAAAGCGATTGTCGACGGCCCCGCCGTTCAACCTGCCCCGGAGAAAGCCGAATGACTGCAGTCGATACCCAAACCATTCACCGCGTGATGCACGAAATCAAACGCCGTCGCCTGCAAGTGCTGCGTGTGGTCGACCTGACCCCGCGCATGCGCCGCATCACCCTGGGCGGGCCCGAATTGGCCGGTTTTATCAGCCTGGGCACTGACGATCACGTCAAACTGCTGTTCCCGCAGAACGCCGAACAAACTGCCGCACTCGAGACAATGGTGCTCGGTGGCAAAAACGAAGGCCCGATGCCCGAAATGCGCGACTACACCCCGCGTCGCTATGACCTCGACAAACTTGAGCTGGACATCGATTTCGTCCTGCACGGCGACGGCCCTGCCTCGACCTGGGCCGAACAGGCGACGCCGGGCCAATTCCTGCACATCGGCGGGCCACGCGGTTCGATGATCGTGCCGGATATATTCGACAGCTATCTGCTGATCGGCGACGAAACCGCCCTGCCCGCCATCGCCCGCCGCCTCGAAGGTATGGCCGCCAATCGCAAGGCGCTGGTGGTGATCGAAGTGGAAAACGGTGCCGAGCAGCAAACGCTGGAAAGCGCCGCGCAGGTCAATGTGGTCTGGGTACTGCGCGAGGGCGGCACGGATAACCTGCTGACCACCGTCAAGCAACTGCAGGTGCCCAAGGGCAATCTGTATGCGTGGGTGGCGACCGAAACCAAAGTCTCGCGGCAGATTCGCCGGGTGCTGCTGGATGAGCACGGGCTGGATGACAAGTTGGTCAAAGCCGTCGGCTACTGGCGTGCCGAGGGCTCTGAGGAAGAGTGATACCCCCTGTAGGAGCTGCCGCAGGCGGCGATCTTTTGATCTTGTTTTTTTAAGCCAAAGTCAAAAGATCGCAGCCTGCAGCAACTCCTACAGGTACTTTAACTTCGTGCGGGAGCGCCAATGGTCAAGGCCAATCATCGCCAGGCCAATCCCCACAAACCCCGCCAATATCCCCCCGGCATTGATGAACACCTGTGGATAACCCAACACCGCCACATCAATGAACGGATACGCATACGCCCCGAGCAAATTCCCGCGCAGCAATGCGTAAGCGAAATACACCAGCGGATAAATCAGCCACACCGGCAGATGCCACAGGCGCAACGTGCCTTTCGGTACGCAAAACCACCAGTAGCCCAGAAACACCAGGGGCATCACGTCGTGGAGCAATTCGTCGGCGATGAATTGCCAACCCTCGGGATGCCACAAATGCCGCAGCAAAAGACTGTAGGCGAGGCCGACCACAACGATGCTGACTGTCACACCGCTACTGACCCATGGTTGCAAAAACCAGCGCCGTGCGGCGGATTCGCGTGGGGTCACGGCGCAGGTCAGCACGGTGGCCACCAAGGTATTGGTCAACACCGTGAAATAGCTGAAGAAACTCACCAACCCGCCCAGCAGACTGGCCTCGACGCTCAAACGCGCGATAAAAATCAGGTACAGCTGAATGCCCAACCCGGCCCAGCCAAGGGTGGCTGCGAGGGTGATCAAGCGATGGCGCCACACGGCGTCCATCTCAGAGCGGTCGCTTGGTGCGCATCAACTTCACGTACAGACGCTCGACTTTCTCCCGCGCCCACGGGGTTTTACGCAGGAACGTCAGGCTCGACTTGATGCTCGGATCGCTCTTGAAGCAACGAATGTCGATACGCTCCGCCAGCCCCGACCATTCGTAGTGGGCCACCAGCGCGGTGAGGATCTGTTCGAGGGTTACGCCGTGCAGCGGATCGGGGGTTTGTTCGTTCATGCCTGGCCTTTGGGCGAAGTGAAAATGCAGAAGCCGCGCACCTTAGCCGAGGGGCAGACCGGGTGGAAGTGCTTCCTTCAAATGTAGGTCAACCCGCGAAGATCGCAGCCTCGCAGACGCCCGACAATGCGCCCGTTTGCCGCACTGTTACCGAATACGAAACGCTGCATGTCGACAAAAGCACTTTGTCTTTTTGTTACAGATCATTATCCTGCCGCCCTTCCGCTGAATCGCTTCACTGCCTGCGACAAATCGTAGCGGCCAGCTTATCCCCAGAAAAAGACCCAGAAAGACCCATTTATGCCCGATTTTCCGTTGTTTCGAGATAGCGCTATCTCAACCCTGCGCCTGATTGGCGGCTGCACCGCCCTCGGCCTCGCCACCTGCGCCCAAGCCGCTCCCGCGTTCGACAGTGAATCGCCGTACATGCTCGGTGACTGGAACGGCACGCGTACAGAACTCTCGGAAAAAGGTTACGACTTCAAGCTCGACTACACCGGCGAAATGGGCAGCAACCTGCACGGCGGTTACGACCACAATCGCACGGCGCGCTACAGCGACCAGTTCGGCCTCGGCACGCACCTGGACCTGCAGAAGATCCTTGGCTGGGACGACGCCGAGTTTCAACTGACCATCACCAAGCGCAGCGGCAACAACATCAGCAACGACCGCATCAACGATCCGCGCGTCGGTGGCTTCACGTCGGCCCAGGAAGTCTGGGGCCGTGGCCAGACCACGCGTCTGACACAGATGTGGTACCAGCAAAAATTCTTCGATCAGAAACTCGACATCAAGGTCGGCCGTTTCGGTGAAGGCGAAGACTTCAACAGCTTCCCGTGCGACTTCCAGAACCTGGCGTTCTGCGGCTCGCAGGTCGGCAACTGGGTGGGCGGCATCTGGTACAACTGGCCCGTCAGCCAGTGGGCGATGCGCGTCAAATATCACCTGACGCCTGAGTTGTACGCGCAGGTCGGCGCTTACGAGCAAAACCCGTCGAACCTCGATCGCGGCAACGGCTTCAAGTTGAGCGGCAGCGGCACCCAAGGCGCGATCCTGCCGGTTGAACTGGTGTGGACGCCGAAATTCAACGGCCTGCCGGGCGAGTACCGTGCCGGTTACTACTACAGCAACGCCAAGGCCAGCGATGTCTATAAGGACAACAACGGTCAACCCGCCGCCCTGAGCGGCGAAGCCTACCGCAGCGCCTCCAGCAAACACGGTGTGTGGCTCGGCGTGCAGCAGCAAATCACCAGCATGGCCAGCGACAACTCGCGGGGCCTGAGCGTGTTCGCCAACGGCACGATGCACGACAAGAAAACCAACGCCATCGACAACTATGTGCAGGCCGGCCTCGTCTACAAAGGCCTGCTCGCCAGTCGCGCCAAAGACGACATCGGTTTCGCCATGGCCCGCGTCCACGTCAACCCGGCCTATCGCAAAAACGCCGAAAAGAGCAATCAGGCGCGCGCTGTCTACGACTACGACGATCCATCGTTCCTGCCGCCGCAAGACACCGAATACAGCGCCGAACTGTATTACGGCGTGCATGTAACGAACTGGCTGACCGTGCGCCCGAACCTGCAATACATCCGCCATCCGGGCGGTGTGGACAAGGTTGATGACGCACTGATCGGCGGGATCAAGATCCAGTCTTCGTTCTAACCAACACCGAAAAAACCTGTGGGAGCTGGCTTGCCAGCGATAGCGGTGGGTCAGACCGCAGATGTGCCGGCAGATAGACCGCCATCGCTGGCAAGCCAGCTCCCACACGGATCGGGAAAAATTCGTTAGCTAGACAAGTTTTTATCTGAACCATGCCCACGCCAAATCGTCATCTAAAGTGACTACAGCGCGGGACTACATAAACGTCACGGAGAATCACACTATGAGCACCGAAAGTGCTTCGAGTCGGGGCCGTCTGCTACCAAGCCTGCTCGGCATTCTGCTTCTACTGATGGGCCTGGCCATGTTGGCCGGAGGCGTCAAGCTGAGCATGCTCGGCGGCTCGCTGTACTACCTGCTGGCCGGTATCGGCATCGCGCTGACCGGTATTCTGTTGCTGCTGCGTCGTCGCGCGGCGCTGGGCCTGTACGCCATCGTGCTGTTTGCCAGCACCGTTTGGGCGCTGTGGGAAGTCGGTCTGGACTGGTGGCAACTGGTGCCGCGTCTGGCACTGTGGTTTGCCCTCGGTTTCGTGATGCTGCTGCCGTGGTTCCGTCGTCCACTGCTGATCAACGGCCCTGCCCGCATGGGGACTGGCGGCTTGACCGTGGCCGTGGTTTTGGCCGGCGTTACCGCTGTGGCCAGCCTGTTCACCCACCCGGGCGAAACGTTCGGCGAACTGGGCCGCGACACCGCGGACATGACCAGCACCGCACCAGCCATGCCTGATGGCGACTGGCAGGCCTATGGCCGCAGCGAGTTCGGTGACCGTTACTCGCCGCTCAAGCAGATCACCCCGGCCAACGTCGGCAAGCTGCAAGAAGCCTGGCGCATCCAGACCGGCGACCTGCCGAGCGCTGATGACCCGGTTGAGCTGACCAACGAAAACACCCCGCTCAAAGCCAACGGCATGCTCTACGCCTGCACCGCGCACAGCAAAGTGCTGGCACTGGACCCGGACACGGGTAAAGAACTGTGGCGCTTCGACCCGCAGATCAAGAGCCCTGTCGGCTTCAAAGGCTTCGCCCACATGACCTGCCGTGGCGTGTCGTACTACGACGAAGCCAATTACGCCAAGTCTGAAAACGCTGCCTCTGCAGTCATCTCCGAAGCTGGCAAAGCCGTTGCTCAGGCCTGCCCGCGTCGTCTGTACCTGCCAACCGCTGATGCTCGCCTGATCGCACTGAATGCCGACACCGGCAAGATCTGCGAAGGCTTCGGCAACCAAGGCGTGGTCGACCTGACCCAAGGCATCGGCCCGTTCACGGCTGGTGGCTACTACTCCACCTCGCCTGCCGCGATTACCCGTGATCTGGTGATCATGGGCGGTCACGTAACCGACAACGAGTCGACCAACGAGCCATCGGGCGTGATCCGCGCCTTCGACGTGCACGACGGCCACCTCGTCTGGAACTGGGACAGCGACAAGCCGGACGCCACCGAACCATTGGCACCGGGCGAAACCTACAGCCGCAACTCGGCCAACATGTGGTCGCTGGCCAGCGTCGACGAAAAACTCGGCATGGTCTACCTGCCACTGGGCAACCAGACGCCTGACCAATGGGGCGCCGACCGCACCCCCGGTGCCGAGAAATTCAGCGCCGGCATCGTCGCTCTGGACCTGGCCACCGGTAAAGTGCGCTGGAACTACCAGTTCACCCACCACGACCTGTGGGACATGGACGTTGGCAGCCAGCCAACCCTGCTCGACATGAAAACCGCCGATGGCGTGAAACCTGCGCTGATCGCCCCGACCAAACAGGGCAGCCTGTACGTCCTCGACCGTCGTGACGGCACGCCGATCATCCCGATCAAGGAAATCCCGGTACCGCAAGGCGCCGTCAAAGGCGACTTCACCGCACCGACCCAGGCCCGTTCGGACCTCAACCTGCTGGCCCCGGAACTGACCGAAAAAGCCATGTGGGGCGCGAGCCCGTTCGACCAGATGCTGTGCCGCATCCAGTTCAAGGAACTGCGTTATGAAGGCCAGTACACCCCTCCGTCGGAACAGGGCAGCCTGATCTACCCGGGCAACGTCGGCGTGTTCAACTGGGGCGGCGTGTCGGTCGATCCGGTTCGCCAGATGCTGTTCACCAGCCCGAACTACATGGCCTTCGTTTCGAAAATGGTGCCACGCGAGCAAGTCGCCGCCGGCAGCAAACGCGAAAGCGAAACCTCTGGCGTGCAACCAAACACCGGCGCGCCTTACGCGGTGATCATGCACCCGTTCATGTCGCCATTCGGCGTACCGTGCCAGGCTCCGGCCTGGGGCTACGTGGCCGGTATCGACCTGACCACCGGCAAAGTCGTGTGGAAACGCAAAAACGGCACCAGCCGCGACAGCTCGCCAATCCCGATCGGCTTCACCCTGGGCGTGCCTAGCATGGGCGGCTCGATCGTGACGGCCGGTGGCGTTGGCTTCCTCAGCGGCACCCTCGACCAGTACCTGCGCGCCTACGATGTCAACTCCGGTAAAGAGTTGTGGAAAGCGCGTCTGCCAGCAGGTGGTCAAGCAACCCCGATGACCTACACCGGCAAAGACGGCAAGCAATACGTCCTGCTCGTTGTCGGCGGCCACGGCTCGCTGGGCACCAAGATGGGTGACTACGTGATTGCGTACAAACTGCCGGAATAAGATTTAACCGGTAGTAATGAAGGCGATGTCCCGAAAGGGGCATCGCCTTTTTTGTTACCAACAATTCCCCCTGTAGGAGCTGCCGAAGGCTGCGATCTTTTGATCTTGTTTCTGACAATCAACGTCAAAAGATCGCAGCCTTCGGCAGCTCCTACAGGTTGGAATGTGTGGGGTTGTAGGAATTGTGCTTGTCCTACAGATGCTGGAGATTGCGCGGAGATTTCCGACAAGTCGCGTCGGTTGTGCGTCGGAAATCGGGTGGATAGGCTCGGGGGGTCGCTGCAAATTCAGCGACCGGGCGTCGCGGCCCGAGCAGTTCATTCGATTTGATGCATAATCGCCAGCCCAAACTGGAGCGCCCAGCGCTTCTCGTTTGGTTTGATGGTGGCTGTGCGCGGGATACCTTCGGGTATGCCGAGATTGCCGAATGGCTCGGTCCGCGAACCCGCGTACAGCTGCCACCCTCTGTCGCGTCGCGGTGATTGAGAGTGACAGCCCCACTTATCATTCGGAGTTTCACCATGAAAAAGCCCACACCCAACCCACCAGAAACCAACGACACCTCGCCCTACCAATCCCCCGATTCGAAGAAATTCCACGAAGCCGCCGAACGCGCCCTCGACCACTACCTCAAACCCAACGCACTCACCTTGCGCTTCCACAAACCCAGCACCATGTTCCAGGTCGCGCCAGACCAGGACAGCGAAAGCCTGCTGGTCCACGCCTGCGAATCCCTGGCACAAGCCAGCCTCATGAGCAGCGACATCGCCGCCTACATCGACCTGCCCCAGCGGCGCACGATCCTGGCGATCCAGCAAATCATCATGCTGGCCGAATTGGCGGTGAATCGGGTGCTGGATAACGTTGAAGTCAGCCAATCCCCCACAAACAGCTGAAAAGCCCCTCACCCTAACCCTCTCCCAGAGGGAGAGGGGACTGACCGAGGTGCCTGGAAGAGTTACGCCGACTTGAAATACCGATCTGAACTCAAATCCTGAAAAGCCCAAAAAACGGCTCCCTCTCCCTCGGGAGAGGGCTGGGGTGAGGGTCAAATACGTGTCAAAAGCCAACCGCACGCCCCTCACCACTCAACAGGATGAGCGTTAGCTCGGCTGCAGCTCTTGATCTACATGGCCCCTTCGGCAGGCTGAGTGGAGGGATTGATCCGGGGGGTGGGCGCGTAGCGCCGTTCGACGAAGTCGAATACATCGAAAGGAGGTGCAGCGAAGCAAACCGGAAGCGATGCCCCCGGATCAATGCCGGAGCGAAGGAACCCCGAGCCCCAGCGAGCGGGCCGAACGCCGGGGCCCAGCGTTTTGGTTACTTTTGGGCGTCTGCAAAAGTGACTCGCTGTAAAAGCGAAACCGCCAGCAGCGGCACCGCAAAAACGGATATACCCCCACCCCCCCAAGAACATGGTCGGCCCAAAGGCCGCCAAGTCCAAAGCGAGACCCCTGTCAAAACCCTGAACACAACCAGAAACACCCACCCCCATTGAAACCACTCAAGCCCTGCCCCATCTAACACCCATACCCAATTGCGCAGGTGCCCCATGAGCGACCAGCAAGAATTCCCCGATAACTCCGACGACTACACCGAAGCCAGCGAAGACCACATCGAACACACCACCTCCGGCAAAGGGCTGGCCTTGCCCGGCCAGAACCTGCCGGACAAGGTCTACATCATCCCGATCCACAACCGCCCGTTCTTCCCGGCGCAAGTGCTGCCGGTCATCGTCAACGAAGAACCGTGGGCCGAAACCCTCGAACTGGTCAGCAAATCCGAACACCACTCCCTGGCCCTGTTCTTCATGGACACGCCCCAGGAAGACCCGCGCCACTTCAACACCGACGCCCTCCCCGAGTACGGGACACTGGTCAAGGTGCACCACGCCAGCCGCGAAAACGGCAAACTCCAGTTCGTCGCCCAGGGCCTGAGCCGCGTCCGCATCAAGACCTGGCTCAAGCATCATCGCCCGCCGTATCTGGTGGAAGTCGAATACCCGCATCAGCCGACCGAGCCGACCGACGAGGTCAAGGCCTACGGCATGGCGCTGATCAACGCGATCAAGGAATTGCTGCCGCTCAACCCGCTGTACAGCGAAGAGCTGAAGAACTACCTCAACCGCTTCAGCCCCAACGATCCGTCGCCGCTGACCGACTTCGCCGCCGCCCTGACCTCGGCCACCGGCGCCGAGCTGCAAGCGGTGCTCGACTGCGTGCCGATGCTCAAGCGCATGGAAAAAGTCCTGCCGATGCTGCGCAAGGAAGTCGAAGTCGCGCGCCTGCAAAAAGAAATCTCCGCTGAGGTCAACCGCAAGATCGGCGAGCATCAGCGCGAGTTCTTCCTCAAGGAACAACTCAAAGTCATCCAGCAGGAACTCGGCCTGACCAAGGACGACCGCAGCGCTGACCTCGAACAGTTCCAGCAGCGCCTGGAAGGTAAAGTCCTGCCGGCGCAGGTGCAGAAGCGCCTCGACGAAGAAACGCACAAACTGTCGATCCTCGAGACCGGCTCGCCGGAGTACGCGGTCACCCGCAACTATCTCGACTGGGCGACGTCGGTGCCGTGGGGCGTTTATGGCGCGGACAAACTCGACCTCAAGCACGCGCGCAAGGTGCTGGACAAACACCACGCCGGCCTCGACGACATCAAGGACCGCATCCTCGAATTCCTCGCCGTCGGTGCTTATAAAGGCGAGATCAGCGGTTCTATCGTGCTGCTGGTCGGCCCGCCTGGTGTGGGTAAAACCAGTGTCGGCAAATCCATCGCCGAATCCCTCGGCCGCCCGTTCTATCGCTTCAGCGTCGGCGGCATGCGCGACGAAGCCGAGATCAAGGGCCACCGCCGCACTTACATCGGCGCACAGCCAGGCAAACTCGTGCAGGCGTTGAAAGACGTCGAAGTGATGAACCCGGTGATCATGCTCGACGAGATCGACAAGATGGGCCAGAGCTACCAGGGCGACCCGGCCTCGGCGCTACTGGAAACCCTCGACCCGGAACAGAACGTCGAATTCCTCGACCACTACCTCGATCTGCGCATGGACTTGTCGAAAGTCCTGTTCGTCTGCACCGCCAACACGCTTGATTCGATCCCCGGTCCGTTGCTCGACCGTATGGAAGTGATTCGTCTGTCGGGCTACATCACCGAAGAAAAAGTCGCCATCGCCAAGCGTCATTTGTGGCCGAAATTGTTGGAAAAGGCCGGCGTATCCAAGGGCAGCCTGAGCATCAGTGACAGCGCCCTGAAAACCCTGATCGACGGTTACGCCCGTGAAGCCGGGGTGCGTCAGTTGGAAAAACAACTGGGCAAACTGGTGCGCAAAGCGGTGATGAAACTGATCGACGAGCCAAAAGCGGTGATCAAACTCGGGCCGAAAGATCTGGAAGCCTCGTTGGGCCATCCGGTGTTCCGTAACGAGCAAGTGCTGTCCGGCACGGGCGTTATCACGGGGCTGGCGTGGACCAGCATGGGCGGCGCCACGTTGCCGATCGAAGCGACGCGGATTCACACACTCAATCGCGGTTTCAAACTCACCGGGCAGTTGGGTGACGTGATGAAGGAATCGGCGGAGATCGCCTACAGCTACGTCAGCTCGAACCTGAAGCAATTCGGCGGCGATGCGAAGTTCTTCGACGAAGCCTTCGTCCACCTGCACGTACCGGAAGGCGCGACACCGAAGGATGGCCCGAGCGCCGGCGTGACCATGGCCAGCGCTTTGCTCTCTCTCGCACGCAATCAAGCGCCGAAAAAAGGCGTGGCGATGACCGGCGAACTGACACTGACCGGGCATGTACTGCCGATTGGCGGGGTACGTGAAAAGGTGATCGCGGCCCGGCGGCAGAAGATTTTCGAGTTGATCCTGCCAGAACCGAATCGGGGCAACTTCGAGGAACTGCCGGACTACTTGAAAGAAGGCATTACCGTGCATTTTGCCAAGCGATTTGCGGATGTGGCGAAGGTGCTCTTCTGAACATGAAGTAGCAACTGCACTACCGCTATCGCTGGCAAGCCAGCTCCCACAATGTTCATTGGTGCTCACAAATCTTGTGCTCTACCGAGAAACCTGTGGGAGCTGGCTTGCCAGCGATGGCGTCCTTGACAACACCGCCAAACCGCCGCGCTGTCACAATTTGTCTCATCTTCGGTTATGCTCGCCGTTCGTCGCCAACGCCGGAGCCGCTGACCTTATGTCCCCCATTCGCCTGTTTGTCCCTATCGCCCTTTCTTTGCTGGCCGCTTGCGCCACGCAGCCGAAACAGAACGTGACCGTGGAAAAACAAAGCGAATGCCCCGTGCGACTCACCACTGGACAAAACCTGATCGTGATGCTGCCAAGCAACCCGACCACGGGTTATCGCTGGGCGATTCAGGATTCCGCTGGCGGCGTCTTGCGCGCCCTCAGCCCCGAGGTCTACAGCAACCCGGAAGATGCTGGCGTGGTTGGTGCTGCCGGGCTTTCCACTTGGCGTTTTCAAGCGTTTGCTGCGGGCACCGGGCGTCTGCGCCTGACCTCGCAACAACCCTGGGCGCCGGAAGTGTTGCCGGTAGAAACCTTTGACTGCGCCATTTCGGTGAATTGATCGTGGGCTGGCTGATTCTGGCGCTGATGGGCGCGGTGACCTTTCTCTACGGCTTGAGCACCCACGCGGCACTGCTTTGTCTGCTGGTCAAACCGTTGCCGGTGTTGGCATTGCTCGGCTGGCTGCACGACGCACCGCCCAGCGACTATCGCCGCTGGATCAGCCTCGGTCTGATTTTTTCCCTGCTGGGCGATGTGTTGTTGGCGTGGCCAGGGGATCTGTTCGTGTTCGGCCTTGGCGCATTTCTTGTTGCGCATCTGGCGTATCTCAAGGCTTATCTCAGTGACTGCAAACGTCTGGCGTTGATGCCACTGATGCTCGCGCTCGGCGTTGGTGCGGTGCTGTTGGGGATGCTGATTTCCAGTGGGCTCGGACCACTGCTAGTACCCGTGATCGTCTACGGCACAGCAATAAGCGCCATGCTCTGGCGTGCTCTTGCTCGCCTCGGCACCGACGTGCCCAAGCGTTCGGCGTTACTGGCAGCGGGAGGTGCGCTGGCATTTGTGTTTTCTGACAGCGTGATTGGCATCGACCGGTTTGTTGCACCATTCCATGCCGCGCCTTACGTCATCATCCTCAGTTATTGGCTGGGCCAATGGGGTATTGCTGCCTCGGCGTTTAATAAAAACAAACAATCTGGCGATGTGTCATAACCATAAAAATCTTGATCTATCTCGAAACGATATAAAAACCTGTCAGATCTGACAGTGCCCCGAATTTCTTCCCCTCACTACCATTGCGTGGCGTTATCCAAATCACGAATGTAGACCAAGGAAGAACATCATGAATATATTCAAAAACAAAAATTCGCCAAATGCACAGGGGACCTATATCTCCGTCAACTGCGATCTTCAAACCTCGATTTCAAACCGCGTGGATTTCAATACGCAAAATATCGAGTTCCAACAAGACCCTAACAGCACTCGAATCGAATTTACTGCCAGCGCTTTCGAAAAAAATCTTGTGAATTACGGAAAAGGAATGACGTTTCGTTTTCGCAGCGACATTCAATCTGGCAGTTACAACCCAACAGATTCAGACTTCCCGTTTGAGATATTCCAATATTATGAAGTCGGTGCTAGCGACTCTTACTCCACTTTTTATAATTACAGTCCGGAAAGCGGCACTATTGATGTCGAAGTCATTTCAAACGACTGCCAGGCGCTGCGCTACCTCATCAACTTTGATTTCAAAGGCAAAGACCACAGGACAGAAGAGCTGCACATCACTGGCAGAGCCGAATTAAACGTTTACATGCGCGCCTCCTGATCTCGCTTTAAGCCGTGAATGACCAAGTCTTGATGTTGACTGGGTCATTCACTGTTCTCTCCTGACTATCCTGCGCAGCCCCCCGCCCTCTGTAGGCCGCGTGCCGATTCCCCACGCTTTATCAGACAACTCAAGCATCCCCGCGCCACTTTGGCTAAAATGCCGGCCTTTTCCACCGACACCGCCGGAAACCGCCGTGAGCAAAGAATCCGATCGCATTTTCGCCCAGCCCTTGGACAAGGTGCCTGACTTCGCCTTCAACGAAGACGTGGTGCGCGTATTCCCGGACATGATCAAGCGTTCGGTGCCGGGTTACCCGACCATCGTCGAAAACCTCGGCGTGCTCGCCGCTCAATTCGCCCAGCCGAACAGCGTGCTCTACGACCTCGGCGCCTCCCTCGGGGCAGTGACCCAGGCGTTGCGCCGTCACGTGCGCACCGACGGTTGCCGGGTAATCGCGGTGGATAACTCGGCCGCCATGGTCGAACGTTGCCGCGAATACCTCAACGGGCAGGACTCGATGTTTCAGGAGTTGCTGCCCGTCGAAGTGATCGAAGGCGACATCCTCGCCCTCGACTTTCAACCCGCCTCGGTGGTGGCACTGAACTTCACCCTGCAATTCATCGCCCCGGATCAGCGCACCGCGTTGTTGTCGCGCATCCGCCAGTCATTGCTGCCCGGCGGCGCACTGATTCTGTCGGAAAAACTGCGCTTCAATGACGCCGAAGAACATGCATTGCTCACCGATCTGCACGTCGCGTTCAAACGCGCCAACGGCTACAGCGAACTGGAAATCGCCCAGAAGCGCAGCGCCATCGAAAACGTCATGAAGCCCGACAGCCTCGAAGAACACCGCGAACGCCTGTTGGCCGCCGGGTTCTCGAAAGTCGTGCCGTGGTTCCAGTGTCTTAACTTTGCCTCGTTGATTGCCTTGCCATGATTGATCTGTCCCCCCTCGCCCGCCGTCTGGCCGGTACACCGCTGGCCGAATGGGCCAACACCCTGCAGCGTCAACTCGACAAGAAAATGGAGAAGGGCCACGGCGATCTGGAGCGCTGGCAAAGTGCGCTGGACGCCTTGCCGAAGATCCAGCCGAGCGAAGTCGACCTGCTCAACGGCTTGAAACTCGACACCGATTGCGACGACGAAACCCGCGCGCAAATGCGCACCGCCCTGATGGGCCTGTCGCCGTGGCGCAAGGGGCCGTTCGATCTGTTTGGTGTGCACGTCGACACCGAATGGCGCTCGGACTGGAAATGGTCGCGGGTCGCCCCGCATCTGGATCTGAAGGGAAAACGCATCCTCGATGTCGGTTGCGGCAACGGCTACTACATGTGGCGCATGCTTGGCGCCGGTGCAGACAGCGTGATCGGGGTTGACCCGAACTGGTTGTTCTTCTGCCAGTTTCAGGCTGTGCAGCGCTATCTGTCTGAGCCAAACGCGTGGCACCTGCCCTTCCCGTTCGAGGATTTGCCGCCGAATCTGGAAGGTTTCGACACGGTGTTTTCCATGGGCGTGTTCTACCACCGCCGCTCGCCGATCGAGCACTTGCTGGCGCTGAAGGATTGCCTGGTCAAGGGCGGCGAACTGGTGCTGGAAACGCTGGTGGTTGAAGGCGACAAGCATCAGGTGCTGGTGCCAGAAGACCGTTACGCGCAAATGCGTAACGTGTGGTTCCTGCCGTCGGTGCCGGCGCTGGAGTTGTGGTTACGGCGTGCCGGGTTTACCGATATTCGATGCGTGGATGTCAGCACGACGACGATTGAGGAACAGCGCGGCACCGAGTGGATGAAGTATCAGTCGTTGAGTGACTTCCTTGATCCGGATGATCACAGCAAGACGATCGAAGGACTGCCGGCGCCGATGCGGGCGGTGATCGTCGCGAGGAAGTAACCCAATCTCCCGCACATTAGAGAGCCCCTGTGGGAGCGAGCCTGCTCGCGAAAGCGGTGTGTCAGTCACCCTTCATGTTGAATGTACCGACGCTTTCGCGAGCAGGCTCGCTCCCACATTGAGTCCGTGTTTATTCAGAGGGTTTGGCGCGACGGGCTCTGAAGAACTCGGTCAACACCGCCCCACACTCTTCTGCCAACACCCCGCCCTCATACAACACCCGGTGATTCAAAAAGCCCTGGGTGAAAAACTGCCCTTGGCTTTGCACGATCCCGGCTTTTGGCTCCAGAGCGCCATACACCACCCGCGCCACCCTTGAATGCACGATCAAACCGGCGCACATGCTGCACGGCTCCAGCGTCACGTACAGCGTGCTGCCGGGCAGTCGATAGTTATCCACTGCCTGCGCCGCGGCGCGGATCGCGACCATTTCGGCGTGAGCGCTCGGGTCGCTGGCGCTGATCGGGCAGTTGAAGCCACGACCGATGATCTCGCCATCCTGCACCAGCACCGCGCCCACCGGCACTTCGCCGAGGGCTGCGCCTTGCGCTGCAAGGGCAAGCGCTTCGCGCATGAAGTCGCGGTCACGGCTGCGGTCGATGATCGCTGCGGGGCGAATCTGGCGCATCACTTCACCTCGATGGCGGCCATCAGGCCGGTTTCCATGTGGTCGATCACGTGGCAATGGAACATCCATACCCCCGGGTTATCCGCCACCAGCGCCACTTGCGCGCGCTCGTTCTTGCCCAGTAGATAGGTGTCGGTGAAGTACGGGATGACCTTGTGCCGGTTCGACGCAATCACCTTGAAGCTCATGCCGTGCAGGTGAATCGGGTGCTGATACTGGGTCATGTTCTTCAATTCGAAAATATAGCTCTGACCCAGTTTGAGACTGGCAATCGGACGATCGGCGCACGTCTTGTCGGTGATGTCCCACGCCTTGCCGTTGATCTGCCACAGACTCGGCGGCTTGCCGTTGTCGACGTTGACCGACACCGAACCGACCCATTCGAAATTGAAGTTGAGTTTCTCGGCATTGGCCAGGTCCGGTTCGGCCACCGGATTGGCGGGCAGCGCCGGCGGCCACTCGGTCGGCGCGTCCGTGTTGGCCACCGAGCGCAGAGTGCCCAGACGCACCGGGCCATTGCGCAGCGACAATTCTTCGCCTGCCGCCGGTGCCTTGATCGCCAGGCAAATACGCATGCCGGGGCCGAGCCAGTATTCCTTGCCCAGCGGGCGCGGCTCAACCGGGTTGCCGTCCAGCGCGTAGATTTTTGCCTCAACACCAGGAATGTTGATGCGGTAAGTCAGGGTGTTATCGAGATTGAGCAAACGCACGCGGGTGATCTGCCCGGCCGGCAGGTCGATCACCGGCAACGGCACGCCGTTGATGGTCGACAAACGTCCCGCCGTACCACCGCGCGCAGCTTCACGAGGGATGCTGAATTCAACGAAATTGCCTTCTTCGTCGATGTGCCAGTTCTTCAGGCTCAGGGTCTTTTCGTAGTTGAAACCGGTCGGCTCGCGCTCTTCGATGATCAGCGGCCCGACCAATCCGCGCCCCAGTTCTTCGCTGCTGCTGACATGCGGGTGATACCAGTAGCTGCCGGCGTCCGGCACGCGGAATTTGTAGTCGAAGTATTCGCCCGGCAGCACCGGCAATTGCGACACGTATGGCACGCCGTCCATTTCCAGCGGCAGGCGAATGCCGTGCCAGTGAATGGTGGTCGCCACCGGTAGATGGTTGATGAACCTTACCCGCAGCCACTCGCCCTGACGCACGCGCAACTCGGTGCCCGGTGCCGACGGGCCGAACGCCCAGGCCTCGGTCTTGTGCCCCGGCACCAGTTCCACATCCAGGGGCGCGGCGATCAACTCGTAGTCGTGGCCCGCCTCGGCGTCAGCCATCTTGCCCAGCCAGTAACGCGACGCGCCCCCCGCTCCAACGCCTACGACAACAAGACCGGCCAGGCCACCGAGGATTTGGCGACGGGTAAAGGACATGAACTCAACTACCTCACGTATCAGCGACAGACCCCTGAAGGCCCGTAAAAGGCGAATACGATACACCTGCGGTTGAGAAACAGTAAGGGTGACCTGAGGCCGCACACCCCTAGGGACTTATGGCCGCAGGCCGGTAATCAGGTGCACCACCCCATCCTCAAGGGGCATGACGCCCGCGACACCGGCCTCGTTCAATGCCTGACGGTCCATGCGTGATACGTCACGCAACACCACCCGCACCCGGGTCAGCGCCACCGGTTGCTGCGCTTTGAGGTTATCCCCACCACCCAACGCCGCAACGATATCTGCGCTTAACCCCTCGGCAGGTTCGGTCGGTATTGTCGGCTCGTCCGGCACCAGATCCGGGGTCAGGGCTTTCCAGAACGCCTGCTGCAATTTATCGAACATGTCAGTTCTCCAGAACCGGTGAAATATCGACCGTTGCCTCGTGGTACAGGCGCAGTGCTTCGCGCACTTCCTCAGCGCTTTCCAGACTCTGTACCTGGTCGGCGATGGCCTTGCAGTCGAGCAGATCCACCTCCCGCACTGCCGCTTTGATCGCCGGAATCTGCGGCACGCTGACCGACAACTCATCCACGCCGAGCCCCAGCAACAGCGGCACGGCCAGACGTTCCGAGGCCATCGCGCCACAGACGCCGACCCATTTGCCATGGGCGTGCGCGCCTTTGACGGTCATGGCAATCAGGCGCAACACCGAGGGATGAAAACTATCGGCCTGACTGGCCAGGCGAGGATGATCGCGATCCATCGCCAGGGTGTATTGAGTCAGATCGTTGGTGCCGATCGAGAAGAAATCCACGTAGGGCGCGAACACATCGGCCATCAGTGCCGCCGCCGGCACTTCGATCATGATCCCCAGTTTCGGCCGTTCGACCAGGTTCAGTGCCTGCGCTTCCTCCTCCAGCATTTGCCGGGCCAGATGCAGCTCCGAGATTTGCGTGACCATCGGCAACATGATGTGCAGGCGCGTCAGACCGACACTGCCAAGGATCGCCCGAAATTGCTCGCGCAACAGTTGCGGGCGCTCCAGACACAGACGAATCCCGCGCAGTCCGAGGAACGGGTTGGTTTCTCTGTCCATCGGCACGTAGGCCAATGGCTTGTCGCCGCCGACATCGAGGGTGCGTACCACCAGATTGTGCGACGGCCCCACGGCCTGGGCGATGGCGCTGTAGGTCGACACTTGTTCGTCGAAAGTGGGCGCATGGTTGCGATCCAGATAAAGAAACTCCGAGCGCAAAAGCCCGACGCCTGCACCGCCCAGGCCCATCGCTTGCTCGGTTTCACTCAGGGAGGAGACGTTGGCTGTGACTTCGATGTAATGCCCGTCGCGGGTGCAGGCGGCCAGCGTCGCCTGTGCGTGATCGTGTTGATGGCGCAGACGCTGTAGCTCGCGTCGGGCTTGCAATTGCTCGATGGCGATCGGGTCGGGATTGAGTTGCAGTTCGCCCCTGTCGGCATCGAGCAGCACCGTGCTGCCGTTCGCCAACGCCAGTACCTGCGCCGGCACCCCGCAAATCGCCGGCAGGGCAAAGGCCCGCGCAAGAATGGCGACATGGCTGGTGGCGCCACCACCGACCGTGACGATGCCAAGCACCTTTGTCACATCGAGCCCCGCCGTCTGTGACGGCGTCAGTTGATCGGCGATCAGGATCGTCCCGTGCGGCAATGTCAGGACCGGGTCCTGCAGGCCGAGAATCAACTTGAGGACTCGCAAGCAGACGTCCGCCAGGTCTGCCGCACGTTCAACCAGCAACGGACTGGCCGACTGCCGAAACAGCGTCGCGGTCGACTCGGTTGCGGTACGCCAGGCAAACGCCGCGCTTTTGCCCTCGGCAATCAACGCTTGGGCCTGATCGAGCAGGCTCGGGTCATCGAGCAGTTCCTGATGAGCCTTGAAGATTTCCTCCTGAGCGCTGCCTCCCGCCGTGTCGCGCAAGTGCTGCAAGGCCATTTGCGCCTCGATCAGCGCGTTCGTCAGCGCCTCCTGTTCCGTTTTCACCCCGGCGCCGGACTCTTTTATGTCGAGGCTTGGCTCGGTGATCTGCATGACCTGGCCCAATGCCGAACCGGGCGATGCACAGACTCCACGCAGAACCGTCAGCACCTCAGGTTCGACGCTCTCGCAAGGCTCCGTCACAGGCAACGCCGTGACCGATTCCCCGCACCCCTCGGCGAGCAACCGCGAGAGTGTGCTGATTGCTGCTTGCGCGTCTTCGCCCACGGCGCTCACTTGCACGCTGTCACCCAAAGCGGTCTGCAACGCCATGATTGCCACCAGTGACTTGGCGTTGGCTTCGGCCTGCTGTTTGTGCAGATAAATCTTTGCCGAAAAAACCTTCGCCGCTTGTGCGAATACCGCGGCCGGACGCGCATGCAGACCGTTGGGATTGGGCAGTTTCAGCACATTTGAGAAAATCACTTCGCCTGTTGGCGCGACCTGTTCTTCGCGGATGGCATGCGCACCGGTGAGACTCAGCAGAGGTTGGCCCGTTTCGACCAGCCCCGTCTGCGCGGCCGTCCAGGTGAATGGCTCACCGCTGACCACCAGCATCAGGGTCATCAGGCTGCGCGCGTGCAGGGCGATGTAATCGGCATCGAACTCGATCAACGTTTCGCCAGCCGCCACCCGCTGACCCTCTTCAACCATGCGGGTGAAGCCCTGACCGCCCAGATTCACCGTATCCAGACCGATGTGCAGCAACACCTGAACGCCATGGTCATCGGTGATGCTCACGGCATGCCCGCTTGCCTGCACGTTGCTGATCACCCCGGCCAGCGGAGCGCACAAGGCAGATGAAGTCGGGTCGATGCACAGGCCGTCGCCGATCACGCGATTGGCAAACACCGGGTCGGGCACTTGATCCATTGGGATCAGCACGCCGGACAAAGGCGCCAGCAGTTGCAATTGTTGGGGTGTGGCCATGATGTCACCTGCGGTTTTGTTCTTGGAAGTACCCGTGGAGCGCGCCGCCCCACCAGCATCGCTTATTTCCACCAGTATTCGACCTGCAATCCAACGTTCGCACCGTGGCGAGCGGTACCGAAAGCGCCGGTATCGGACAGCGCCGACCCTTGGGCCAATTCGTTGGCCGCGCGTTTGGCTGCCTCGTTCCAACTGGCATAGGTGTAGTACAAACGCACCTCGGGGCGCGCCCAGAATTCCGGGCCCTTGGGTGACCATGTCGGCGCAACGGTGAACTTGCTCAATTTGCGCGTGCCGCCCGGTGCATCGACTTGATCATGGCCCAGTTCGGTGACCAGTTTGAATTGTTCGGTAAGCGCATAGGTCGGACGCACGCCCAGCGACAGCCAGTTCTGGTCAGCACCGTCAGGGCGAATGTCTTTTTGATAAACCGCCTCGATTTGCCCGCCAAAGCGCGGCGTCAGTTGCCAGTCGAAAAACTCGACAATCCGATAACTTTTACTGCTGTCGTCCAGTTTGACGTTACCGGTATAGCCCAGCCCGGTGCCGGGCCCTTCGCCGTACTGGAAGGCCAGTTTGTTTTTGCCACCGAGAAAGTCCTTCTGCACATGCTGCGTGGTGATCGCCCAGCCCCGGTGCGCATCGCGGCTGTCGGGTTTGTCGATGTAGCTCAAGCCTAACTCAAGCTCGCCGCCGGGATTGGTAGCGAACCCGGCGACGTTGAAGTCGTGCCGGTTGATGTAGTCCTTTTGATAGAGGTTGTCCTTGCGCGAAAAGGCGTAGCTGTATTTCAGATCGCCGATCAGCACGTCTTCGATCCCGCCACCGGTAGCGCTCTGGTTCCAGTAGTAGAAATCGGAAATGTGGATGTCATTACGTTTGTAGTAACGGCGACCGGCCCAGAGCGAACCGCCATTGAGCGCGGGCATGTTCGACCACTGTGCATAGGCCTGCGGCAGACGCACCGAGCCGTTGTCTTCATTGAACGTGAGGCTTTGGTTGTAGCGGTTGTACAGCGAGACCATGCCATCGACGCTGAGTACCGAGCCATCGTCGAGGGTGTACAAATCCTGGCGCAACTCAAGCTCGCCGTACTGCTCACATTCGTTGCCCAAGCGGTATTTGGTCTGCGCCCCCGGCAACTGGAAACACGATTGGCTACCGCCCTTGGTCGCGTTGCCAATGCCACTGCGCAAGTAACCACCGAACTCCAGCGCCGATGATGTCTGTGGTAAGGCGAGGCATAAACCTGCGACTGCAAGGCTGCGATTAATTGTTGTTTTCATAAGCCACCCCATTATTTTTATTGTGTGTTTCCATGAATTCGGCGCGCAAAACTCCCCCGCGCAGTGCTCTGCGTGCTTTTTGAAATCTTGTTTTTTAGTTAGGAATCAGGGATCAATCAGGTGCAGGACGAACGATTCATACGGGCGCAAACTCACCTGTCGATTACGTGGCGGACAGTCCGGATAATTGCTGACAAGCAACCGCTGGTTCAGCGTCTCGTCGATCTCTATCGGCAGTTCGATTTCACACGGTGTGGCATAGAAGTTGTTCACGATCAGCAGACGCTCGCCGGTGCCTTCTCTCAGATAAGCCCAGACCTGCTTGTGTTCAGGCAACAGCTGTCGATAGATGCCCAGCGAAATCAGCGCCTCTGTGCGCCGCAACGCGATCAGCAGACGGTAGTGATGAAGGACCGAATCAGGATCATCAAGCTGTTGGGCGACGTTGATCCGGGCGGCATTGGCCGGTAACCCGATCCACGGTTCGACGTGGCTGAAACCGGCATTCGGTTCCGCGTTCCAGTGCATCGGCGTACGCCCGTTGTCACGGGACTTCTGCATGATCGCCGCCATGTTGTCGATGTCGCTGGTGCCTGCTTCACGCTTGAGCCGAAAGATGTTCAGCGTTTCGACATCCCGGTACTGATCGATACGCTCAAAACCCGGATTGGTCATGCCCAGTTCTTCGCCCTGGTACACAAACGGCGTGCCCTGCAAAAAGTGCAGCGCCGTACCGAGCATTTTCGCCGAGAGCTCACGATATTCGCCGTCATGGCCAAACCGCGAGACCACCCGAGGTTGATCGTGGTTACACCAGAACAGCGCATTCCAGCCACCACCGGCCTGCATGCCGGTCTGCCAGTCGGACAGAATCTGCTTGAGCTGGAGAAAATCGAAATCGGCGCGAACCCACTTTTCCAGGTTTGGATAATCGACTTTCAGATGATGAAAGTTGAAGGTCATCGACAGCTCTTGCGACTGCGGATTGGAATAACGAATGCAGTGTTCGAGGCTGGTGGATGACATCTCCCCGACGTTGATCAGGTCGTGGCCGGCGAAGACCTCACGGTGCATCTGCTGCAAGTACTCATGGACGTTCGGCCCGTCGGTGTAAAAGCGTCGGCCGTCGCTGTTGTCCTCGGCAAAATCCGCAGGCTTGGAGATCAGATTGATCACGTCCAGCCGGAAACCACCCACGCCCTTGTCCCGCCAGAAGCGCATCATTTTGAAGACTTCGGCGCGTACTTTGGGGTTGTCCCAGTTCAGGTCAGCCTGGGTGTGGTCGAACAGGTGCAGATAGTACTGACCGGTCTGGGCCTCGTACTCCCAGGCCGAACCGCCGAACTTGGATTGCCAATTGTTCGGCTGATCGCGCCATATATAAAAGTCACGGTAGGGATTATCGAGGCTGCTGCGCGCCTGCTGAAACCACACATGTTCGATCGAGGTGTGGTTGACCACAATGTCGAGCATCAACTTGATCCCGCGCTTGCCCGCCTCGGCGATCAGCAACTCGCAGTCGGCCATGCTGCCGTAACTGGGATCAATCGCGTAGTAGTCGCTGATGTCATAGCCGTTGTCACGTTGCGGCGAGCGCAGAAATGGCGTGATCCACAAGCAATCGACACCCAGCCATTGCAGGTAATCGAGCTTGGCCACGACGCCGAGCAAATCACCTGTCGGGTTGCCGGCATGGCTGTGAAAACTCTTCGGGTAGATCTGGTAGATAACCGAACGCTGCCAGTCTTGCATGGCACATTTCCCTCTTGATTTTAAAACCGGCAAACCCTGCGACAGCTCCTACCGATATCAGGCAACCCGATAGCCGGGGCGGACAATCTTCATGCTCAGCGCACAGGTCAAAACAAACGGCACAACCATGGCGATGATCATGCCGATCACGAACATCGGAATGAACTGCGGAATGATCGAGATAAACCCGGGCAAGCCGCCGACGCCGATGGCCGAGGCTTGTATCTTGTTAATCGACAGGAAGATGCAGCCCAGCGCCGAGCCGGTCAGCGCGGCGTAGAACGGGAATTTGTAACGCAGATTGACCCCGAACATGGCGGGTTCAGTGATACCGAAATACGCGGAAATCGCTGAGGTCGAGGCCATGCTTTTGTCGCGTGCATTGCGCGTCATGTAGAACACCGCCAACGCCGCGCTGCCTTGAGCGAGGTTGGACATGACGATCATCGGCCAGATGAACGTGCCGCCCTGGGTCGAGATCAGTTGCAGATCGACTGCGAGGAACATGTGGTGCATTCCGGTGATCACCAGAGGCGCATAGAGCAGTCCGAAAATCGCCCCACCGACCATCGGCGCCAGGTCGAACAGCATGACCACGCCCTCGGTGATGTAGATACCGATGTGACGGGTTACAGGCCCGATCACCGCCAACGCCAGAACTCCCGTGACGACAATCGTGGTGATGGGCACCACCAGCAATTGCACTGCGTTGGGCACGCGTGCCCGCAACCATTTTTCGATGACACTCATCACGTAAGCGGCCAGCAGTATCGGCAGGATCTGCCCCTGATAACCGACTTTCTCAACCTGGAACAATCCGAGGATGTCGAAGTACGGCATCTGCTGACCGTCCAGACCGGCCACCGCCTTGCCATAGTTCCAGGCGTTGAGCAGATCCGGATGAACCAGCATCAGGCCGAGTACGATGCCGAGAATCTCACTGCCACCGAAACGCTTGGCCGCCGACCATCCCACCAATGCCGGCAAGAACACGAACGCGGTGTTGGCCATGAGGTTGATCAGGCTCCACAGTCCCTCGAGTTTGGGGTAGGCATCCAGCAGGGTCTGACCTTCGATAAACATGCCTTTGGCGCCGATCAGGTTGTTGATGCCCATCAGCAAACCGGCAACGATCAGCGCGGGCAGGATCGGCATGAACACGTCGGAAAATACCCGCACCAGACGCTGCATGGCGTTGATCTTCTCGGCGCTTTTCTGTTTGACGTCGGCGATGGTCGACGCGGCGAGGCCGGTCTGGCGGCGCAATTCGGCGTAGACCTTTTCCACGTCGCCCGGGCCGATCACCACCTGATACAGACCGCCGGTGAAGAACGAGCCTTTGACCAGATCGATCTGGTTGAGCGTGGCGCTGTTGACCAGGGCTGGATTCTTCAACGCCAGGCGCAGGCGCGTGACGCAGTGCGCGGCCTGTTCGATGTTCTCGCGACCGCCAAGGCTTTGCAGCAGCGCTCGGGCGATGTTCGGATAGTCGTGGCTCATGCTAGTTCTTCCGCTGTGGATTGTTGTTATTGGCAGCACGTGGGAACGAAAAGTACTCGTCTGTACGAGTTATTGCAACAACTCGTACAGACGAGTTTGTTTTTGTATGTTTTTGCCAGACCAGCAGAGAATTTTCCTACTTCAGCCTAAGGTGATTTCCAATCCCCACATGGACAAAGCCCTACCCTGCCCTTAAGGTTCGAAGCTTTGAGCACAGCCGGCATCGAGCCCCTCTCATGAGCAAATACAACCAGATCTACAGCGATCTGCTGGCGAGTATCACCACTGAACGTCTGCAACGCGGCGCTCGCCTGCCCTCCGAAACCGAGCTGATGGACAGCTATCAGGCCAGCCGCGGCACCGTGCGCAAAGCCATCGAGCAACTTCAGGAGCGCGGTTTCGCGCAGAAAGTCCATGGCAAGGGCACCTTCGTCCTGTCGACCAACCCGATCGAATTTCAGCTCGGTGGCATCGTCAGTTTTCAGGAGACCTACCCACGCCTGGGCGACGACGTCAGTACCGCAGTGGTGGAGCTGGCGCAGATTCCCCTCGAAGGCGCATTGCTCGAACACATCGATGCGCAGCCCGGCAGCCTGATTACCCGGGTCAAACGGGTGCGGCGCATTGATGGCAAACGGGTGATCCTCGACATCAACCATTTTGTCACCGAGGTCATTCCCGGCCTGTCCCTCGATATCGCCGAGCAATCAATCTACGCCTACATCGAACAGACCCTGCAGCTTCAGATCGCCTACGCGCAGCGCACCATCGAAGCCCGTCCGTGCAGCAAGGATGACCTGTCGCACCTGGACCTCGACGGCCAGAGCCACGTGATCGTCGTCAGCAACCAGACATTCCTTCAGGACGGCCGCCAGTTCGAATACACCGAATCCCGGCACACCCTGGACAAGTTCTACTTTTCCGATGTGGCGCGGCGCTGACCCTCGACACGTTTGCAGACACCCTGTACGGTAGGTATCTAATGCACGCCGCCGTAGCGATTCGGCCATGCTCGACCTTCATTTCTCAAGGATCGAGAGCACATGAAATCGTCCCCACAGCGCCGTCTGCCGAATGCGGCAGACAAAGCGTCACTCAAGGCCATCGCCACCACCGTCGTGCAACTTTGCCCCAGCCTGTACGACGAGGCCCATCAAGTCGCCAGCGAGTTGCTGGTGCGCAAGGGCCTTACCGAGATCGACCCGGATCAGGTTTATTTCCATCGTTTCAACCTGGCGCAAAGCAGCACGCAGTCGTTTACCGGCTGGGAGCACACCGGCGAAAAGCCCTACGAATCGCTGACCCTCACCCAATTGGTGGTGCATCGCTTTCGCGCCACCGATCAGGACAATGCCGACTTGCTGGACCTCTACGGCGGCTTCTACAAGGATGGGCCGCAGGCCGAGACGTTCGACCACACCAATGAAGTGCGCCTGCATGGCAACGAAGTGCTCAACGACTTCTGGACCATTGATCTGAGCTCGCGCTACCAGCAAAAGCTGAACAGCTTCTGGAGCGCCCACGCGGAAGATTTCCGTACGTTGGCCAAGTGCAACTTTCTCAGTCAGGCGGTGCAGGCACTTGAACTCGAGCAACTGAGCGGCAGCGATTTCCAATGGATCGTCGATGCGGTCATCGGCCCCGTTACCTGGCCGGTGACACTGGCCATGTTGCAATCGAGCCACACTACGACCAGTGATGTGCGCGCGTTCGATATCGCCGGGCATGTCGCCATCAATCTGCTGCGCATCGTGGCTGCCGACGGCCGGCAGATCCTGTATCTGCCGGGCGCAGCGCAGGCTTTTGTGGTCATGCAGACCCCGGCGGACATGCACTGGTGGGTGCTCGAACAGATGAACGAGGCAACCCGGCGACAGGCGCTGCTCAGCCACTTTGCACTGGCGGATCGGCAGCAGATCACCGAGGGTCTCACCGAGTTGATGAACCAGCTGGTCGGCACCTGGGGCCGCGCCGACCATCACCTGATCAACCAGCACAATCGCGCGATCAGCGGTGATGCGATGCGCTGGCTCGGTGAAGCGACCCGCGCCGCGATGTTCGCCGAGGCCAGCCTGTCCCTGACCTCCAACAGCGAACTGAGCAAGAAACTCTGGATCGGTTACCTGAGCGCGGGCCTCAAGGTATTCGGCCCCATGGCTGCGGTCGGCTGGCCGATTGCCCTGCCGGTGATTGGCGCCAGCCTTGCCAGCATGGGCCTGAATATCGATCAGGCGGTCAATGGCAAAAGCGCCAGTGAACGCAAGGCCGGGGTGCTCGGTGCGGTGCTCAGTGGCATTGACGCGCTATTCAACGTCGCGTTTCTCAAAGGCTCAGGCTCAACGCTGGAGGTCGGCGTTGAGGTGGACGCAGCAGAAGCCGAACAGATGGCCGAGTTCAGCGAAGCAACTGCGCCCCAGACGCCGGCGGATCCGCTTGCGCCTGAAGCACTCAGCGAAGCGGCCGAGGACGCCGAAACGCTCACCCCGGTCGCCGAGTTAACGTGGCCGGGCCCGGTTGGCCGTGCGACCCCGCCGCCGATTGCGCAGAGGTACGTGTGCAACGAACTGCTCGAAGGGCTGACTGCGCAAAGTGAGCCCGGACAGTTTCAAGGGATCTTTCGCCTTGATCGTGATCCACCGTTCGCCATCCTGCTCAACAACAAGCCTTACTACGTGCGCTTTTTCGGCGATGCCAGCGAGGGCGGCTACTGGGCGATTGTCGATCCGGATCGTCCCAACCAGTTCGTGCATTCGTTGCCGGTGCGCCTGAACCCCCAAGGCGAGTGGGAGCGGATGCAGGCGCTGGGTCTTCGGGGCGGTGGCCAGTGCGCGGGCAAACAGTGCACGCCGCCTATCGAACTCAACACCCTTGAGTCGACTGAATCCACCGAGGCCGAAACGCTACCGCCGACAGAACCACAGTCGCCGATACCGCGCGCGGTGCGCATCGTGCCTTCGGCTTACGATATCGATCCGACGGTGCGCCGCTCGATCAAGGCCTGGGCGCTGAACCTCAACGAAACCCATGTCGAACTGACGCCCACCGCCGACGGCACTTTCGGCATGGAGGACCCCTTCGAGCGCCATGCGCTGGCCAAGCGGCAGTCGCTGCAAGTCGCCGCGAGAAAATTCTTCAACGATCTGCCGTGGATCACGTCGCCGCCGCGCCCGCCCATTGCCTTTGATCAGCAGACATCCATAGCCGAACTGCTCGACCGAATCTTTGAGTCGGCGCCCGGGCTGGTCGTGGGCGAGACCCTGGACCGCATCACCAGCATGCGCTTCATGATCGAAAACATGCCGGCGCTCGCCCGCCATGCCAAAACCCTTTATATGCGCGGCGTGCTCAGTGACTTCGCACAGGTGGACCTGAACCGCTACTTCACCAGCGGCGCCATGTCAGCGGACCTGCGCACCTATCTGACCAGTCTGGGCACCGACCCGGCGGGACGCTTCAATGCACTGGAACTGGTCAGGGTCGCCAGGGAAAACGGCGTGCGGGTACAGGGCATCGATTGCGCGGCGAGCTACAAGATGAATTCGCCGGCCGCGCCCTACGACGAGCAAATGATCGGCACGTATCTGGCCAGTGACATCATGACCGGCGACACCTACATCAACAGTCCGCGAAAATGGATGGTGCTGACCGGCGCGCAGAACACCAACACCTTCAGAGGCCTGGACGGTCTCGCCGAAATCAAGGGCGCCATCGGTTTGCGCATCGAAGAGGCGGAAATGGGCCAACCCACAGTGGTTGATGTCGATCCGGGCCTGGAAGTGCGTCGCGAGGCGTTTTCCGACGAAGCCGGAGCGTCAGTCAATCATGACGTGATTCGTACTGACCTGCGCCTGAGAATGCCGGCAGAACCGGTGAACTGGAATGAGGACACGCTGGACAACCTGCTGCATCGACGCGGCATGTTCATGTTCCTCAAGAACGACGACAGCTGGACCGTGCTGCACCGCAGCAAGCGAGGCATGCTGATGCGCACACCCGTGACGCAACTGCCTGATGGCGGCGTGTCCCTGCATCGCCCTGGATGGCCAAAGGTCAATGACATCCGCTTCGCCAACATCAAGGAACTGTCCCAACGCCTGAGCGCAATGGGCCTGTCGCTGCAGAGCCGCCTGCCCGACTGACACCCGCTTCAGACAGACAAAACCCCTGACGCGAGCCAGGGGTTTTGCTATTTCCACGCCAGCCTCCATGGGCGATACATAGTTAGTGCCTGCGCCCGCAACCAATCGTTCATGCTCGATCTTCGTTTTCCCCATGGATGGAGAAGTGCATGAACGCACCCGAACGCCGCCAGCTGCCCAACGCGGCAGACAAGGCCAGTCTCAAGGCAATCGCCACAACCCTCGTGCTGGTATGTCCAGGCCTTGAGGACGCAGCCCGAGCCGTCGCCACGCAGTTACTGGCCGATAAAGGTCTGTCGGGCGCCAATCCGGACCGGATTTACTTCCATCGATTCAGGACCGCGCAGAGCAGCGCCCTGACCTTCACCGGCTGGGAACACCCGCAGGAGAAACCGTACGAGTCGTTGACCCTCACGCAACTGGTGATCCAGCGTTTTCGCGCCACCGATCAGGACAACGCAGACCTGCTGGCGCTCTACTGCGGTTTCTACTCCGAGGGGCCGGAGGCCGAAAGCTTTGATCAGAGCAATGAAGTGCGATTGCTGGGCAGTGATGTGTTGAATGAATTCTGGAGCATCGATTTCAGCACGCGCTACACCGGGGAGCTGACGACGTTCTGGCAGGCCTCGGCGGACGACTTCCGCACCTTGGCCAAGTGCAATTTTCTCGCCCTGGCGGTGCAGGCACTCAAGCACGGCCACCTTGACGGGACAGATTTCCAGCGCGTGATCGAGGCGGTGACTGGCCCCATCACCTGGCCCGTTACCCTGCAAATGCTGCAGGCAACCCAAGCGGCCAGCGACGAAGTACGTGCATTGGAAATTGACGGACATGTCGCCATCAATGCCCTGCGCCTGATGCAGGACAGTGGCCGGCAGATCCTCTATCTGCCCGGCGAAGCCCGAGCCTTGCGGGTCATGGAGGACGACGCGGATCTGCATTGGTGGGTGCTCGAACAGATGAACACCGAGGGCAAGCGCAAGGCCTTCCTAAACCGGTTCCCGCTGGCCGATCGCAACGCGATGAACGAAAAGCTGACCGATCTGATGAACCGTCTGGTGAGCACTTGGGGACGCAGCGATCATCGGCTGGTCAATGGCAGCAGTGTCACCATCAGCGCTGACCCGTTCACCTGGCTAACCGATTCGACACGCAACGCCATGTTTGCCGAGGCCCGTCTGGCGCTGACCTCCAACAGCGATCTGCGCAAAAAACTGTGGATGGGTTACTTGAGCGCGGGTCTGAAGGTCTTCGGCCCGATGGCCGCCGTGGGTTGGCCGTTGGCACTACCGGTGATTGGCGCCGGCATCGCCAACATGAGCCTGAACATCGACCTGGCAGTCAACGGCAGGACTCCCGCCGAGCGCAGGGTCGGCACCCTGGGCGCGGTGCTCGACGGTATCGAGGCGCTGCTCAACGTTCCGTTCCTCAGCGGCTCCGGCGCACTGCTGGAAGTGGGCCCGCAGGTTGAATTTGCCGAGGCCGAGGAAATGGCCGGGTTGATCGAGTTCACTGCGGCGAACGAGCCGTTTTTGCCAGAGCTCGATGCGCCGCAGACCGTAGCCGAAGCCGAGGCGGGTGAGACGGCAACCGGACTGTCGGATGAGGCCACAACCCCTTCGCCCACTCCCGAGGTGCTCGCCCCCGCTGAACCGCCATCGTCTTCGGCGCTGAAAATCCCTGTCCGGTATCAGTGTGATGCCGTGCTTGAACACCTTCACGCCGAAACCGAACCGGGGAAGTTCCAGGGCATTTACCGCCTCGACTCGGAGCCGGCGTATGCCATCAGCCTCGATGGCAAACCGTACTACGTGCGTTACTTCACCGCCTCCGAGGACAGTGGCAACTGGGCGATCGTCGACCCGGAGCGGCCCAGCCAGTTCGCCTATTCCTTGCCGGTTCGCTTGAGTGCCGGCGGCACCTGGGAGCGCATGCCGGCGCTGCGTCTCAAAGGCGGCGGGCAATGCCTGGGTACCTGTGGCCCCGGCAAGAGCTCGTCGATCCCCTCACTGGAGCCAACGCCAGACGAATCGTTGGTCCTGCCGCCCGCGACGATTTCCCGCCCGCTGCGCCGCGTGCGTACGCTCTACGACGTGTACGGTTCGGACATGCTCAACCTGAGAAAATGGGCAATGAACCTGCCCGAAGATTCAGCCGATGCAGCTGCCGGCGCCGCCGGCAATGGAACGGTCGACCACGTGTATGCCACCCATTTCAGCCACCGACGCACACAGCTTCTGAGTGAGGCCAAGGAGTTTTACGCCGAGCTGGACTGGAACAACCTGCCGGTACGGCCGAAACAGCCTGCAATCACCCGCGCCATGCCAACCGGCGAACTGATTGATGGCATTTTTGAACACGCCGAAGGCCTGGCCGTTGGCGAAACCCTCGATCGCATCACCAGCATGCGCTTCATGATCGAAAACATGCCCGCGCTTGCCCGACATGCCAAGACGCTCTATGTGCGTGGCCTGCTCAATGATTTCGCTCAGGTTGATCTGAACAACTTCTACACCAGCGGGCAGATGTCCGAAGATTTACGCCTTTACCTGACCAGCCTCGGGACCGATCCGAACGAGAGGTTCAACATGCTCGAGCTGGTCAGGACGGCCCAGGTCAATGGCATCCGGGTGCAAGGGATCGATTGCGCGGCCAGCTACAAAATGAACGTGTCCCTCACCTCGATTGAAGAGCAAATGATGCACACCAGCCTGATGTCGCAAATCATGTGGGGTGATGATGTGCTTAACGGTCCAGGCAAATGGATCGCACTGATCGATGCCCAGAACACCAATAACTTCAGGAACCTGCCCGGCATCAGCGAACTGCGGGGCGGCATCGGTTTGCGGATAGAAGAGGCCTTGCCGTCAGAGGAGGTTGGCGTGGACATCGACCCCGGCATCAAAGTCGCTCGCGGCCCCTTCGACAATGGCGCAAGCACACGCGACTCGTTCGACTATCTCTACGCCGACCTGCGCCTGCAAATCGAAGCGCCCCCCGTGACCTGGACCGAGGAAACACTGGATCGGCTGCTGCACCGCAATGGCATGTACCTGCTGGAAAAAACCCAGAACAATTACACCCTCATACGCCGCAATAGCTCGGGCAACCTTGTCCGAACCCCGGTCAATCAGACAGTGGACGGCCAGGTGTATGTCTGGGTCCAGGCCATGCCGCGGATCAGTGGCGTATTGTTTCCTGATATCGCCGCACTCTCCCAGCGCCTGACGGAAATAGGGCTAAAACTGCAAAGCCGCCTGCCCCTCTGAACGTTTTCGCGCACCTGAAACGAAAAACCCCCGGCCGAGGCCAGGGGTTTTCAGTCACTTGATGCAGGCATTCAAGTGCAGGGGGATCATTCCCACTCAATCGTCGCCGGCGGCTTGCTCGACACGTCGTAAGTGACGCGCGAAATGCCTTCGATTTCATTGATGATGCGGCCGCTGACAGTTTCCAGCAGTTCGTAAGGCAGGTGAGCCCAACGTGCGGTCATGAAGTCGATGGTTTCTACGGCACGCAGGGCAACGACCCAGGCGTAACGACGGCCATCGCCTACAACGCCAACCGATTTCACCGGTTGGAACACCACGAACGCCTGGCTGACCTTGTGGTACCAGTCGGCTTTGCGCAGTTCTTCGATGAAGATGTGGTCGGCACGACGCAGCAGGTCGGCGTATTCCTTTTTCACTTCACCGAGGATGCGCACGCCCAGGCCCGGGCCCGGGAACGGGTGACGGTAGACCATGTCGTACGGCAGGCCCAGTTCCAGACCCAGACGACGGACTTCGTCCTTGAACAGTTCGCGCAGTGGCTCGACCAGTTTCAGGTTCATCTCTTCCGGCAGGCCGCCCACGTTGTGGTGCGACTTGATCACGTGAGCCTTGCCGCTTTTGGCGCCAGCCGACTCGATCACGTCCGGGTAGATGGTGCCCTGAGCCAGGTACTTGATGTTTTCCAGTTTGTTCGACTGGGCATCAAAGACGTCGATGAAGGTACGACCGATGATCTTGCGCTTCTTCTCTGGGTCGGCTTCGCCGGCCAGATTGTTCAGGAACTGCTCTTCAGCGTTGGCGCGGATCACCTTGACGCCCATGTTCTCGGCGAACATGGCCATCACTTGCTCGCCTTCGTGCAGACGCAGCAGACCGTTGTCGACGAAGACGCAAGTCAGCTGGTCGCCGATGGCTTTGTGCAGCAGCGCGGCAACCACCGAGGAGTCAACGCCGCCGGACAGACCCAGCAACACGTTGTCGGTACCGACCTGTGCGCGGATGTTGGCAATGGCGTCTTCGGCAATCTTCGACGGCGTCCACAGTGCTTCGCAGCCGCAGATGTCGAGGATGAAGCGCGACAGGATACGGCCGCCCTGTTTGGTGTGGGTCACTTCCGGGTGGAACTGCACGCCGTAGTAGCCGCGATCGTCGTTGAACATGCCAGCAATCGGGCAGCTTGGGGTGCTGGCCAGAATGTGGAAGTCTTCCGGCATCTTGGTGACCTTGTCACCGTGGCTCATCCACACGTCGAGGCCGAACAGGCCGTCGGCGTCGATGTGGTCTTCGATGCCGTCGAGCAGACGGCTCTTGCCGACGACGTCAACGCGGGCGTAACCGAACTCACGCAGCTCGGAACCTTCAACCTTGCCGCCCAGTTGCTCGGCCATGGTCTGCATGCCGTAGCAGATACCGAATACCGGCACGCCGAGGTCAAACACGGCTTGCGGGCAGCGCGGGCTGTTGGCTTCGTGCACGGACTCGGGGCCGCCGGCGAGGATGACGCCTTTAGGTGCGAATTCGCGGATCGCATCTTCGTCCATGTCGAACGGGTGCAGTTCGCAGTAAACACCGATCTCGCGCACGCGGCGGGCGATCAGTTGCGTGTATTGCGAACCGAAGTCGAGGATCAGGATGCGGTGAGCGTGAATGTCGAGGGCCATGATTCAGTCTCGTCTAAGTAATTCAGAAACAGTCGTGATTCAGAAACAACTCGGGGCTGAATAACACAGCCCCGGTTGCTTAACGATTTGCTTGAAGGCTCAACCTACGCGGTAGTTTGGCGCTTCTTTGGTGATCTGCACGTCGTGAACGTGGGATTCGGCCATGCCGGCGCCGGTGATCCGCACGAACTCGGGCTTGGTGCGCATTTCTTCGATGTCGGCGCTGCCGGTGTAACCCATCGAGGAACGCAGACCTCCCATCAACTGGTGAATGATCGCGCTCAGGGTGCCTTTGTACGGCACACGGCCTTCGATGCCTTCCGGAACGAGTTTCTCGGCGCCTGCCGAGGAGTCCTGGAAGTAACGGTCGGAGGAACCTTGAGCCTGGGACATGGCGCCCAGCGAACCCATGCCGCGATAAGCCTTGTACGAACGGCCCTGGAACAGTTCGATCTCGCCCGGCGCTTCTTCAGTACCGGCGAACATCGAGCCCATCATCACGCAGGAAGCACCGGCAACGATGGCCTTGGACAGGTCACCGGAGAAACGGATGCCGCCGTCGGCGATCAACGGCACGCCTGTGCCTTCAAGGGCAGCGGCGACGTTGGCGATGGCACTGATTTGCGGAACGCCGACACCGGCGACGATGCGGGTGGTGCAGATCGAGCCAGGGCCGATACCGACCTTGACCGCATCGGCGCCAGCTTCGGCCAGGGCCTTGGCGGCAGCGCCGGTGGCGATGTTGCCGCCGATCACCTGCACGTCAGGGAAATTCTGTTTGACCCAGCGAACACGGTCGATCACACCTTTGGAGTGACCGTGAGCGGTGTCGACCACCACCACGTCCACACCGGCATTGACCAGAGCAGCGACGCGGTCACCGGTGTCTTTACCGGTACCGACCGCAGCACCCACGCGCAGACGACCTTGATCGTCCTTGCTGGCCAGCGGGTAGGCTTTGGCTTTTTCGATGTCGTTGACGGTCATCATGCCTTTGAGGGCAAATTTGTCGTCGACGATCAACACGCGCTCGATGCGGTGCTTGTGCAGCAGTTCGCGTGCTTCGTCCTTGCTGGCGCCTTCCTTGATCGTGACCAGACGCTCTTTAGGCGTCATCACTTCACGGACGGTGGCTTCCAGACGGCTTTCGAAACGCACGTCGCGGGAGGTGACGATGCCGACCAGGTCGCCATCGTGCAGCACCGGAACGCCGGAGATATTGTGCATGCGGGTCAGTTCGAACAGGTCACGCACCGTGGCATCAGCCTCGATGGTAATCGGATCCTTGACCACACCGGCTTCGAACTTCTTGACCTTGCGCACTTCGGCAGCTTGCTGCTCGATGGTCATGTTCTTGTGGATAATGCCGATGCCACCTTCCTGAGCCATGGCAATTGCCAGACGGGCTTCAGTAACGGTGTCCATGGCGGCAGAAACCAGAGGAATGTTCAGTTCGATGCCACGGGTAAGACGGGTCTTGAGACTGACTTCGTTAGGAAGCACCTCGGAATAACCAGGTACTAAAAGAATGTCGTCGAAGGTCAGAGCTTCTTGGCTGATACGCAGCATCGCGGGGGCTCCCGAGCGGGAAAATGGAAGCGCGCCATTATAGTCAGACACCCCCTGCTGTTCAATGTAAAACTCAGCCTTATATAAATGTTGCTGATATACGGGAACGACGGCTGCTACAGCTCCACCTTGACCCAAGAGACAGGTTGATCGAGCCAATCGGCAAATTCGTCGATAAAGCTCTGTTTGAACCCCGCTTCCAGCCAGTTGTTGAAGATGAACCCTAGGTTGGAGAACGCGCATTCCTGCAAAAAGAGAAAGCCATTGATATCGTCTTCGTGGCCGCATTCGGGGCAGGTGAAGTTGTCGGTGCGTGCCGGCATCCATTCCTCGAGGCTATCGAACAGCGCTTCGCCGATTTCCCGGCGACATTCGGCGCAACCTGCTTCTTCGAGAAAACCTTTGGCCGGGGTGAAGATGCAGCGCTTGGTGACGATCTCCAGGCCATTGATCGGCTCGCCGAATGGCAGCGCCTCGGGATGCAGCACCACCGCGCGGGCGCCATCAGCGATCGCGTAGGCCATGCGGTTGCCGGTGCGCCCGCAGGTGCTTAGCTCTTCCTTGACGATGTTCTTGCGCACCAGCCAGCGCACGATCGCCCGCGCCCGGGGCTCGTGCACCGGCAGGGTGGAGATTTTCGGGACGATGATGCTTTGCGAATTCATGATGCAGCCTGCGACGTCAAATGGAAGTTCTGCGGTGCTCACTCCACCGCCATCGCGGGCAAGCCCACTCCCCCTGGGTCTGAGGCGAATACAAATATTGTGATCGACTCAAATCACTGTGGGAGCATCGGTGCGCCGATTCGACTTGCCCGCGATGGCGTCAGTGCGGCCGGCAGCTTAATCCCTGACGAAATCCGGTCAAGTGCTGAAGTAGCGCACGATCAACGCTATCCCGCTTGCCAGCACCAGCCACATCACCAGTCGCACAAATACCTCGCGGGACAAACGCATCATCAGCCGCCGACCAGTCCACAATCCCAATGCCATGGCCGGCAACAGACACAGCGCCAGCATCAATAAGGGTAGCTCGGCATACACACCTGCGATGGTAAACAGCCCACCACCATGCACGGCAGCAGCCGCAACCATTCGATTTTTGCTGTTGATTCAGGACAGCGCCCCCATCGGCGTAAGATTCCTTCCCTCGGATGCCGATTGCAACAGCACCGTCGCCCTCGCCTATAGGCAAAATCCCACACCTTTGATCCAACACTTCCTCCAGACATTCACCGGCGAATGCCTTTAAACTGCGCCCCATGATTAAAGATCCCTTTGCAAGACTTGGCCTGGACCGTGAAGTCCTGACCGTCAGCCAGCTCAACGGCCGCGCGCGGGTGTTGCTTGAAGACGTGTTCAGTAACATCTGGGTCGAGGGCGAAATCTCCAACCTCGCCCGTCCGGCGTCCGGCCACATCTATTTCACCCTCAAGGACAGCGGTGCTCAGGTGCGCTGCGCACTGTTTCGGCAGAACGCCGCTCGGGTGCGTCAGGCGTTGAAGGACGGTTTGGCGGTGAAGGTGCGCGGCAAGGTCTCGCTGTTCGAGGGCCGTGGCGACTATCAATTGATACTCGACACCGTGGAACCGGCCGGTGACGGTGCGTTACGCCTGGCCTTCGACGCGCTGAAGGAAAAGCTCAGCGCCGAAGGTCTGTTCAGCGCCGAACGCAAAGTGCCGCTGCCGGCCCATCCACAGCGCATCGGCATCATCAGCTCGCCGACCGGTGCGGTGATCCGCGACATCATCAGCGTGTTCCGCCGCCGGGCGCCACAAGTGCAGCTGACGTTGATCCCGACCGCCGTGCAGGGCCGCGAAGCCACCGCGCAAATCGTCCGCGCCTTGAAACTGGCGGACGCGCGCGGCTTTGACGCATTGATCCTCGCCCGTGGCGGTGGATCACTGGAAGACCTCTGGTGCTTCAACGAGGAAGCCGTGGCCCGTGCGGTCGATGCCTGCGTGACGCCAATCGTCAGCGCCGTCGGCCATGAAACCGATGTGTCGATCAGCGACTTTGTCGCCGACGTGCGTGCGCCAACACCTTCCGCTGCCGCCGAGTTGCTCGCCCCCGACTCCAGTCATCTGATCCGTCAGGTCGAAAGCCTGCATCGTCGTTTGGTGATGCGTATGCGTGACCGCTTGATGCGCGATCGCTTGCGCCTGGAAGGCATGGCTCGTCGTTTGCGTCATCCCGGCGAACGTCTGCGCCAGCAGGCTCAGCGCCTGGATGATCTGGATATGCGCATGCGCCGGGCTTTCGAGCGCCAGCTCAATACCCGCCGCGAACGTCTGATCCGTCTGGAAACCCGCCTCGCCGGACAACACCCGGGACGGCAACTGGCGATGTTGCGCCAGCGCCTCGACAGCCTTGCCGAACGTCTGCCCCGGGCCATGCGCGAAGGTCTGAAAAACCGTCGACTGCAATTGCAAAGTCAGATGCAGACGCTGCATGTGGTCAGCCCGCTGGCAACCCTTGGCCGCGGTTACAGCATTTTGCTCGACGAGCGCGGCAACGCGATTCGCAACGCCGCGCAGACACACACCGGCCAGCGCCTGAAAGCCAAACTCGGCGAAGGCGAACTGCAAGTGCGCGTCGAAGACAATCACCTGACGCCCGTCACCCTTTCTTTACTGGACTGATCCATGCCGCGTTTTCTGGCTCCATTGTTTTTGCTCTGCCTGACCTTCAATGCCCACGCCGACAGTTACATCACCCGGCTGCTCAACAAACCGGTGCCCGGCGGCGTGGCCGTGGTTGATCTTGGCGCTGCCGCTCAGGCGCCGAAAGCCACGTACCAGGGCAAACCAGTGCTCGTGGTGAAAGAACAGAACAACTGGCTGGCGATTGTCGGTGTGCCGTTGACGGTCAAGCCTGGCGCACAACAGATCAGCAGCGGCGGTCGAACCTTGCCGTTCACCGTTGGCAGCAAAAAATACCCGGAACAGCGCATCACCCTGAAGAACACCCAGCAGGTCAATCCGAACCCGGCCAACCTCAAGCGCATCGAGGGCGAGTTGGCCGAGCAGATCAAGGCTTATCGCAGCTTCAGCCCGAACATCCCAAGCAATCTGCTGCTGGACAAACCGGTCAACGGGCCGTTGTCGAGCAAGTTCGGCGTGCGCCGGTTCTTCAACGGTGAAGAACGCAATCCTCACGCCGGCCTCGATTTCGCCGTACCGGCCGGCACGCCGATCAAGACCCCGGCGGGGGGCAAGGTGATCCTGACCGGCAATTACTTTTTCAACGGCAATACGGTGTTTGTCGATCATGGCCAGGGCTTTATCAGCATGTTCTGCCATATGTCGAAAATCGACGTGAAGGTTGGCGATCAGCTGGCTCGTGGGGCAGTGGTTGGCAAGGTCGGCTCGACTGGCCGGGCGACCGGGCCGCATATGCACTGGAACATCAGCCTGAATGATGCGCGGGTGGATCCGGCGATTTTCATTGGTGCGTTTCAGCCCTGAGTTATGTGATGAGGCTACCGGCCTCATCGCGGGCAAGCCCGCTCCCACAGGGTTCGAGGTGAACATGAATGTTGTGTACACCACTAATCTCGGTGGGAGAGTGGCTTGCCCGCGATGACGGACTCACTGTCACCGAAATATTCTGGAATAACACATCACCCTCAATTGCGCCCCAACCAAACCTCGCGCAAACATCAAAACGATCCGGCAACTTACAAACAATAAAATCGCGCAAAACCCGTCTTTTCGAGTATTCCTCTCAATTTTTTTCGACCGCTTGCCAACCTCTGTCCTCGCGGTTAGGGTTGAAAGCATGAAAACCTCTCACACCCTTATTCAGCTTCGCCAGCACCGCAGCCTGTGCCTCGTCAGCGCACGACTGCCAGGCTGAATCGCGGCGCCTCGTCCTACGCTTTTCCCAACACATTCGTTGTACCGGCAGGCCGCCTCTTTTCGGCCCAGACAATAAGGAATTTCCCGATGAGCATGCTCAAAGATCCGTCCTCGAAATACCGCGCGTTCCCCGTCATCAACTTGCCTGATCGCACCTGGCCGTCGAAAACCATCGATACCGCGCCGATTTGGTGCAGCTCCGACCTGCGTGACGGCAACCAGTCGCTGATCGAGCCGATGGACGCGGTGAAAAAGCTGCGTTTCTGGAAAACCCTCGTGCAAGTGGGCGTGAAGGAAATCGAAGCCTCGTTCCCGGCGGCTTCGCAAACCGACTTCGACTTCGTGCGTACCCTGATTGAAGAAGGCCACATCCCGGACGACACCACCATTCAGGTGCTGACCCAGGGTCGTGAAGACCTGATCGAGCGCACGTTCGAATCCTTGCGCGGCGCGAAGAAAGCCATCGTTCACCTGTACAACGCCACCTCGCCTTCTTTCCGTCGCATCGTCTTCAACCAAGACAAGGAAGGTATCAAGGCCATTGCGGTAAACGCGGCCAAGCTGTTCGTCAAATACGCCGCCATGCAGCCGGACACCGAGTGGACTTTCGAATACTCGCCGGAAACCTTCAGCGCCACCGAACTGGAATTTGCCAAAGAAGTCTGTGATGCAGTGATCGAGGTCTGGAACCCGTCGCCTGAGCACAAGATGATCCTCAACTTGCCGGCCACTGTTGAATGCGCGACGCCGAACATCTATGCCGACCAGATCGAATGGTTCGGTCGCAACATCAACCGTCGTGACAGCGTGATCATCAGCCTGCACACCCACAACGACCGTGGCACCGGCGTGGCCGCCACCGAGCTGGGCCTGATGGCCGGCGCCGATCGCGTCGAAGGCTGCCTGTTCGGCAACGGCGAGCGTACCGGCAACGTCGATCTCGTTACCGTCGCACTGAACATGTACACCCAGGGCCTCGATCCTCAGCTGGACTTCTCCGACATCGACGGCGTGCGCAAAGTCGTTGAAGAGTGCAACCAGATTCAGGTTCACCCACGTCACCCGTACGTGGGCGATCTGGTCCACACCGCATTCTCCGGTTCCCACCAGGACGCGATCCGCAAAGGCTTCTCCCAGCAGAAACCAGATGCCCTGTGGGAAGTGCCGTACTTGCCGATCGACCCGGCCGATATTGGCCGCAGCTACGAGGCGGTGATTCGCGTCAACAGCCAGTCGGGCAAGGGTGGCATTGCCTACTTGCTGGAGCAGGAATACGGCATCAGCCTGCCGCGTCGCATGCAGATCGAATTCAGCCAGGTGGTACAGCGTGAAACCGATCGCCTGGGCCTTGAGATGACAGCCAAGCAGATCCACTCGTTGTTGATCAGCGAGTACCTGCAAGCCAACACCCCTTATGCGCTGGTCAGCCATCGCCTGCAGGAAGAAAACGGCAACAGCGCCGTCGAAGTTGAAGTGGCGAGCAAGGGTCAGGGCGAAACCAACCTGCATTGGCGCGGCAAGGGCAACGGTGCGCTGGAAGCACTGGTGGCTGGCTTGCCGATTCCGGTGGAGATCATGGACTACAACGAACACGCGATTGGCGCGGGCACCAACGCCAAAGCGGCGGCTTACATTGAGCTGCGCGTGAACGGCGAACGAGCGGTGCATGGCGTGGGTATCGATGAAAACATCACCACTGCCAGCTTCAAGGCACTGTTCAGCGCGCTAAATCGCTCGTTGAGCCAGCCGGAAGCGAAAGCGGCTTAATCCACCGCTGAAATGCAAAAGGCCCCGAAGTGAAAGCTCCGGGGCCTTTTTTTGCCTGACATTTTTGTGCAGATTTCAAAGCCCCCTTCGCGAGCAGGCTCGCTCCCACAGGAGGATCGCATTCCAATGTGGGAACGAGCCTGCTCGCGAAAGGGCCCTCCCCGTCACCGCTTGAATTTCAGGTGAATTCGAAGGTGTCGGCATCCAGATTAGCCGGGAATCTTTCGCGATAAGCCGCCAGTGGCGCCGCTTCCAGCACAGCCTTGAACACCCCGTCCGCCTCCCCCGCCGCCAGCAAAGACTCGCCCTGAAAATCCAGCACCTGGCTGTCGCCGGTGTAGGCAAAACCTTTGCCGTCGGTGCCAACGCGATTCACCGCTGCCACGTAACAGAGGTTTTCGATGGCGCGCGCCGGTAACAACCGATTCCAGTGCAGACGCCGCGCACCCGGCCAGTTGGCGGTGTACAGGAGCAGATCGGTGTCCTGCGCATCACGGCTCCACACCGGGAAACGCAAGTCGTAGCAAATCAGCGGACGAATTCGCCAACCCTTGAGTTCGAACTGCACCTGCCGCTCACCGGGCGTGTAGTGGTTGTGTTCGCCGGCCATGCGGAACAGGTGACGCTTGTCGTAATGCAGCACTTCACCGTCCGGCCGCGCCCACAGCAGGCGATTGCGATGACTGCCGTCGGCCGCCTGGATGATCACGCTGCCGGTGATGACCGCATCGAGCCTGGCGGCCTGAAGCCGCAGCCATTTGCTGGTCGGACCATTCTCGGCTTCGGCGAGGGTTTCCGACTCCATCGAGAAGCCAGTGGTGAACATCTCCGGCAGGATAATCAGGTCCGCCCCACGCGCCTGTTCCAGCAACACCTCGAAATGTTCGAAGTTGGCCTGGCGGTCGTGCCACGCCAGACTGGTCTGGATCAGCGCCAGATTAAGGTCAGGTAATGCACTCAGATCACGCATAGTTTTGCCGCCGCTTCGCGCAGCGTCTCCTCGCGTTTGGCAAAGCACAGGCGCACGAGGCGCTGGCCTTCAGGTGGGCTCTGGTAGAACACCGAGATCGGAATACTCGCCACGCCGTGCTCGCGGGTCATCCACAGGGCCATCTCGACGTCGTTCAGGTCAGGTCGAATCTGCGAGTAATCGACCAGCTGGAAATAGGTGCCGGCAACCCGGTTAAAGGTGAATCGCGACGGTGCCAGCAGATCACAGAACAGATCGCGCTTGGCCTGATAGAACGCCGGCAGCTCTTCGACATGCTCCGGGTGCTCGGCCATGTAATCGGCCAAGGCGTATTGCAGCGGCGTGACGCCGCAGAAACTGACGTACTGATGCACTTTACGCAGTTCAGCCGTCAGGGCCGGCGGCGCGACGACATAACCGGTTTTCCAGCCAGTAACGTGGTACGTCTTGCCGAACGAACTGACCACGAAGGCGCGCTGATACAGCTCTTCATGAGCCAGCACGCTGACATGCGGCACGCCATCAAACACCAGGTGTTCGTAGACTTCATCGCTGATCAGATAGATGTCGCGATCGCGAATCAACGCCGCCAATTGATCCAGTTCGGCGCGGCTGATCAGCGCACCACTCGGGTTGTGTGGTGTGTTGAGGACAATCATTCGCGTGCGCGGGCTCAGGGCGGCGGCAAGCTTGTCGAAATCGATGGAGAAATCGTCGGGGCTCAGTTGCACATGCACGCAGCGACCGCCAGCCAATTGCGTCGCGGGGTCGTAACTGTCGTAGCACGGGTCAAACACGATGACTTCGTCGCCGCTGTGGATAACTGCCTGAATTGCACAGAAGATCGCCTGTGTCGCGCCGGGCGTCACGGTCACTTCATGTTCGGCATCCACCTTCACGCCATAGCTGCGGGCGATCTTCGCCGCGATCTGCTCGCGCAGTGCTGGCAGGCCGGTCATCGGCGAATACTGGTTATGGCCACTGGCAATGTGCCGACCTACCGCATCGCGCAGAGACTGCGGACCGTCGAAATCAGGAAAACCCTGGGACAGGTTGATGGCGCCGGTCTGCGCCGCGAGCTGAGACATCTGCGTGAAAATCGTGATGCCGACATTCGGCAGCTTACTGGTGATCATCGGTAGCCCCTTGCAGGTGAAACGCAAGTTTCAAGCGTCAAGCTGCAAGCTGCAAGCAAAAACCCTCGCCCACAAAAAAGGGCTCCATACGGAGCCCTCTTTGCTTCTACTGCTTTTACTTGAAGCTTGCAGCTCGAAACTTGAAGCTGCTGTTTTATTTCTTGTCGCGGCGTTTCTTGTCGGCTTTCTTGCTGTGCGACATCATCCGACGCTTCCTGTTGACCTGGCGGTCGGTCAGGGTGTTTTTGTTGCCTTCGTACGGGTTCTCGCCGCCCTTGAACTCGATGCGGATCGGCGTACCGACCAGCTTCAGCACACGGCGGTAAGTGTTTTCCAGATAGCGCACGTACGACTTCGGCACTTTCTCGATCTGGTTACCGTGGATCACGATGATCGGCGGGTTCGCACCACCCAAGTGGGCGTAACGCAGCTTGATCCGGCGGTTGTTGACCATCGGTGGCGCGTGTTCGCCAACCGCGTCTTCCAGAATCTGGGTCAGACGGTTGGTCGGCCAGCGGGTGACCGCCGACTTGAACGAGTTCTGTACGGAAGCGTAAAGGTTGCCCACGCCAGTGCCGTGCAGTGCCGAGATGAAGTGGATGTCGGCATAGTCAACGAAGAACAGGCGACGCTGAAGTTCGACTTTCACGAAGTCGCGCTCGCTCGGCGTCATGCCGTCCCACTTGTTGATCGCGATCACCAGCGCACGACCCGACTCGATGGCGAAGCCCAGCAGGTTGAGGTCGTGATCGACCACACCTTCGCGGGCGTCCATCACGAAGATCACCACGTTGGCGTCTTTGATCGCCTGCAGGGTTTTGACCACGGAGAATTTTTCGACTTCTTCGTGAATCTTGCCGCGCTTGCGCACACCAGCGGTGTCGATCAGCGTGTACTTCTCTTCATTCCGTTCGAACGGGATGTAGATACTGTCGCGGGTGGTGCCGGGCTGGTCATAAACAATTACCCGGTCTTCACCGAGCATGCGGTTAACCAGAGTCGACTTGCCAACGTTCGGACGACCGATGATGGCGATCTTGATGCCGTCTTTTTCGCTCGGGCCAGGAATGCGCTTGGCTTCCTCGCCTTCGGCAACGACTTCTTCTTCGCCGTCTTCCGGCTCTTCTTCGTCTCTCGGGAATTCACCCAGAGCGATTTCCAGCATCTGAGTGATGCCACGGCCGTGAGCACCGGCGATAGGAATCGCGTGGCCCATGCCCAACGGAGCAAATTCAGCGCGGGCCATTTCCGGGTCGATGTTGTCGACCTTGTTGGCAACCACGTAGGAACACTTGTTACGTTTGCGCAGGTGTTCGGCGATCATCTGGTCGGCGGCGGTGAAACCGGCCTTGGCATCTACCAGGAACAGCACAACATCCGCTTCTTCAATGGCCAGCAGCGACTGCTCGGCCATTTTTTCGTCCATACCGTGCTCGTCACCGGAGATACCACCGGTGTCGACCAGAATGTAGGAACGCCCTTGCCACTTGGCCTCACCGTACTGGCGATCACGGGTCAGACCGGACAAGTCGCCGACGATGGCGTCGCGAGTCCTGGTCAGGCGGTTGAACAAGGTGGACTTGCCGACGTTCGGTCGGCCCACCAGGGCGATTACGGGAACCATGCGGCTCTCCACTTCGTTATTTCAGAAAATACAAAAGCCGCTGCGAGGCAGCGGCTGGTGCTCGGGGCAACACTGCGGGGTGAACAGGTCACTCCCACAAGTGAAGCTGCCTGGGGTGTTATCCCCAAGCATAGTTGTTACTTGATGGTCAGGGCTTCCAGTTTGCCGCTGTTGCCATACACATAAATCGTGTCCCCCACCACCAGCGGACGGGCACGCAGGCCGTCGCTGTCGATGCGCTCACGGCCGACGAAACGACCGTCAACCTGACTCAGCAAATGCAGATAACCTTCCAGGTCACCTACTGCAACATAGCTGGAGAACACTTCAGGAGCCGACAGCTGGCGGCGAGCCAGCGAATCGTTGCTCCACAAAGCCGTGGTAGAACGCTCGTCGACGCCTTCAACGGTGCCCGAAGACAGGCTCACGTAAACGCTGCCGAAACCTTGAGCAATACCGGCGTAGCTCGACGCATCGCGCTGCCACAGTTGGCGACCGCTTTCCAGATCCAGTGCCGCAACGCGACCCTGATAGCTGGCAACGTACAACGTGCCGCCGGACAGCAGCAGACCGCCGTCGATGTCGACCACGCGCTCCAGTTCCGAACGACCCTGTGGAATCGCGATGCGTTGTTCCCACACCGGAACGCCATTGGAAATATCCAGGGCGACAACTTTACCGGTCGACAGGCCAGCCACCGCGAGGCGGTTGGTCACGAGCGGTGCGCTGGTGCCGCGCAGGGTCAGCACAGCTGGAGTGCTGTCATACACCCAGCGCTGAGTACCGGTGGAAGCATCCAGACCGATCAGACGATCGTCCTGAGTCTGCACCACTACCACGTCGCCGTTGTTGGCCGGCGGCGCGAGGACTTCACTGTTGACGCGAGCACGCCACTTCTCTTCACCGTTGATGGTGTCCAGAGCGACGACTTCGCCACGCAGCGTACCAATCAGAACCAGACCGTAACCGACGCCAACGGCGCCGGAGACAGGCAGTTCAAGATCCTGATCCCACTTCACGTCGCCGTTGCTGCGATCCATGGCCATTACCACGCCGGTCACATCGGCCGCGTAGATGGTGTCACCGTCGATCGCCGGTACCAGCATGTTGTAGGTTTCGCCCTGACCGTCACCGATCGAACGACTCCACTGCTTTTGCAGAACCACTTCTTCTTTGAAGTCGGTCAGCTCGGCCGGTGGCAATTCTTTTTTGCTGTTGCTGCTGCAACCCGCGGCCAAAATGGCCAGAGCCAGCAATGCTGCATGCTTCCAACGGATCACGTCACGCATCCCCTTTAGCCAGGTCGTCGAGCTTGATTTGAAGGCCACCGACCGCCGCTTCATCCGACAGTGCCGCCTTGGCTTTTTGATACGCCTTGTTCGCGTCGTCGGTACGGCCCAGCTTCACCAGCAGGTCGCCCTTGAGCTCTTCGCGAGTGGCCAGGAACGCCGTGTCGGCGTCGCCGTCGAGCAGTTTCAGAGCGTCATCCGCCTTGTCCTGCGCGCCCAGTACCTGCGCCAGACGCTGACGGGCGATTTCGCCCAGCGCCGGATTGGCCGGTTTGTCGACGATGGTTTTGAGTTCGGTCGCGGCGTCGTCCAGCTTGCCGCTGTCGACTGCAACCTTGGCCACGAACAGGCTGCCGTACTGCGCATAGGCAGTGCCGCCGAATTCACTCTTGAGCTTGCCAGCCAGATCCGCAACGCGGGCAGCATCAGGCTTGCCGTCAGGCGTCAGCGTGGTTTCCAGCAGTTGCTGATAGAGCACCGAGGCGCCTTGCGACTGGTTGTCCTGATATTTGTGATAAGCCTGCCAGCCGAACACGATAACCAGCGCCAACAGGCCGCCGGTGACCAGAGGTTTGCCGTTGCGTGTCCACCAGTCCTTCAAATCCGCCAACTGTTCGTCTTCGGTACTCGACACCCCAATACTCCTTAATCGCTAAATCGGCTGTTAGGACAGCTTCAACCCTGCACGACGCAGGTGGCCAGGTGAGCGGCAAGCGCATCCCAGGCAATGCTTTGTTGTTCGCCCTGGCCACGCAGGGGTTTGAAACCTACCACTTGCTGGGCCATTTCGTCGTCACCGAGGATCAGTGCGTACAGCGCACCGCTCTTGTCGGCCTTCTTGAACTGGCTTTTGAAGCTGCCAGCGCCGGCATTGACTTGCAGACGCAGGTTTGGAAGCTGATCACGTACACGCTCGGCCAAAGCCAGACCGGCCAGCTCGGCTTCTTCACCGAAGGCGCAGAGGTAGACGTCGACCTGACGGGAAATCTCTTTCGGGATCTGCTCGAGGGTCTCGAGCATCAGCACCAGACGTTCGATGCCCATGGCGAAACCAACGCCGGTGGTCGGCTTGCCGCCCATTTGCTCGACCAAGCCGTCGTAACGACCGCCCGCGCAAACAGTGCCCTGGGCGCCGAGCTTGTCGGTGACCCATTCGAAAACGGTTTTGCTGTAGTAATCGAGGCCGCGTACCAGCTTCGGGTTGAGCACGTACGGAATGCCGACGGCATCCAGACGGGCCTTCAAGCCTTCAAAGTGTGCACGGGACTCGTCGTCCAGGTAGTCGGCCATTTTCGGCGCATCGACCAGCACGGCCTGGGTGTCGGCATTTTTGGTGTCGAGCACGCGCAGCGGGTTGGTTTTCAGGCGACGCTGGCTGTCTTCGTCGAGCTTGTCGTGATGCGCCGAGAGATACTCGACCAGTGCTTCACGGTAGCGACCACGGGACTCGCTGGTGCCGAGGCTGTTGAGTTCGAGTTTGACCGCATCACGGATGCCCAGCTCGCCCCACAGGCGCCAGGTCATGGTGATCAGCTCGGCGTCGATGTCCGGACCGTCGAGATTGAACACCTCCAGACCGATCTGGTGGAACTGGCGATAACGGCCTTTCTGCGGACGCTCATGGCGGAACATCGGCCCGATGTACCAGAGTTTCTGCACCTGGCCACCGCCCGTGATGCCGTGCTCAAGCACAGCACGTACGCACGCCGCGGTGCCTTCCGGACGCAGGGTCAGGGAGTCGCCGTTGCGGTCTTCGAAGGTGTACATCTCTTTTTCGACGATGTCGGTCACTTCACCGATCGAGCGTTTGAACAGCTCGGTGAACTCGACGATCGGCATGCGGATCTGCTTGTAACCGTAGTTATCCAGCAGACGCGCAACAGTGCCCTCGAAATAACGCCACAGCGGGGTCTGTTCGGGCAGGATGTCGTTCATGCCACGAATGGCTTGCAATGACTTGCTCACTTTAAATCCTTAAATTCGTTCGGCTCTGTAGGCTCAGCCGCGCGCGATAACCGCTGCGTCAGCTTCGACCTTTTCGGCCGCTTTCTGGCGGATCAGCTTTTCCAGGTGATCCACCAGATTTTCATTCGTCAGTTTCTGCGCCGGCTTGCCGTCGATGTAAATCAGGTTTGGCGTGCCGCCGGTCAAGCCGATGTGGGCTTCCTTGGCTTCGCCGGGGCCGTTGACCACACAACCGATCACCGCGACATCCAGCGGCACCAGCAGGTCTTCAAGGCGCCCTTCCAGCTCGTTCATGGTCTTGACCACATCGAAGTTCTGCCGCGAGCAGCTCGGGCAGGCGATGAAGTTGATGCCACGGGAACGCAAATGCAAAGACTTGAGAATGTCGTAACCGACCTTCACTTCCTCGACCGGGTCGGCCGCCAGCGAGATGCGGATAGTATCGCCAATCCCCTCGGCGAGCAGCATACCTAGGCCCACGGCGGATTTCACCGTGCCAGAACGCAATCCACCCGCTTCGGTGATGCCCAGGTGCAGCGGCTGGACGATTTCTTTCGCCAGCAAGCGGTAGGCTTCGACGGCCATGAACACGTCGGAGGCCTTCACACTGACTTTGAAGTCCTGGAAATTCAGGCGTTCGAGGTGCTCAACGTGGCGCAGGGCCGATTCGACCAGCGCCGCCGGAGTGGGCTCGCCGTATTTCTTTTGCAGGTCTTTTTCCAGCGAGCCGGCGTTGACGCCGATGCGAATCGGGATACCGCGGTCACGAGCGGCATCAACCACTGCACGCACGCGATCTTCGCGACCGATGTTGCCCGGGTTGATACGCAGGCAGTCCACACCCAGTTCGGCTACGCGCAATGCGATCTTGTAGTCGAAGTGAATGTCGGCAACCAGCGGCACCTTGACCAATTGCTTGATCTTGCCGAATGCCTCGGCGGCGTCCATGTCCGGCACCGAAACGCGAACGATGTCGACGCCGGCCGCTTCCAGACGATTGATTTGCGCAACGGTGGCGGCTACGTCATTGGTGTCGCTGTTGGTCATGCTCTGCACAGCGATAGGCGCATCGCCGCCTACCGGTACGTTGCCGACCCAGATCTTGCGCGAAACGCGACGTTTGATTGGAGATTCGCCGTGCATGACTTATTGACCCAACTTCAGGCGAGCAGTCTCGCCACTGGTGAACGGAGCGATATCGACCGACTGGCCGTTGTAGCTGACCTGTGCGCCACGGGCATAGCCCAGTCGTACGGCAAACGGTGGTTTGCCGGCAACAGACAGGCTATCGCCTTTACGCTTGAGGCCACTGAACAGAATCTTGCCGGTGCCATCGGCGACCTGCGTCCAGCAATCAGCAACGAATTGCACAGAAACCTGACCTTGACCCGCAACTGGCGCAGCCGCTTGCGCGGTTGGCGCTGGCGTCGCAGGAGCCACCGGAGCGGCAACGGTCGGCGCAGGAGTAGCCGGAGCATTCGCTGTCGGCGTGGCCGGCGCAGCGACAACCGGAGCCGGCGTGTGAACCGGTGCAGTTGGCGTCGCGGCCGGTGCTGCTGGAGCGGTTGCCGGAGCAGCAGGCTCGGCGCCAGTGGATTCAGCGGTGGTTTCCGATTGCGGCAACGCCAAATCAGTCGTGCCTTCGGCCTGACCTTCGGCAACGGCCTGGTCTTCCGGCTCGTCAATCGGGTGAATCTGCGTGGTGCCGTCGGCGCCTTCGACTTCGACGTGCTCAGGGGCGAGGCTGGTCAGGTCTTTGGTGCGCTGCGAAGTCTGATCCTGCCACCAGACGAAACCGCCACCGATGACCGCGATCAGCAACAGCAGGCTGACGATGCGCAAAATGGTGTGGGAAACCCGCACCGGCTCTTCGATACGACCCAGCGCATGCACGTTGCTGCCCTGGGAATCGGTGCCGGTGGACTGGTCAAATTGCTGAACCAGAGCGGTCTGGTCCATGCCGAGCAACTTGGCATAGGCGCGAATATAGCCGCGAGCGAAGGTGTGCCCCGGCAGCTTGTCGAAAGCGCCGGCTTCAAGATTGCTCAGGGACGTCACGGTGAGGTTGAGCTTGAGGGCCACTTCGGCCAGCGACCAGCCATTGCTTTCGCGGGCCTGGCGCAAGGTCTCACCGGGGTTAACGCGATTCGCTGCTACAACTTCGGGATGCGCCGCTTTCATCATTGCTCCGACAGGTATTGCTGATATTCCGGCGTACCGGGATAGAGTCGTTTTAATTGCAGGCCATAACTGGCTGCCTTGTCGCGATCTTCAAACACTTTCGCCAGCCGAACGCCGAGCAATAGACTACGTGCATTTTGTTCGGTTAGCAGGCTGAAACGGTCGTAATAGTCACGTGCGGGCACATAATGCCTGTCTTCGAAGGACAACTCAGCCATTTCCAGCAATGCGCGCGGTTGTTGACGATTCAACCGCAGGGCTTTTTCCAGTTGCTGTTGCGCCAGATCACGCTGGCCGAGCTTTGCCGCCGTCATGCCGAGGCTCTCGAATACGCGCGAGCGCTCAGGATACAGGGTATCGGCGGCGGCCTGTTCAAAACGCTCGTAGGCTTCCTTGTAACGCTGTTCTTCGTAGAGAAAACTGCCGTAGTTGTTGAGGGTGCGGGCATCGGCGGGACGTGAAGACAAGGCCTTGCGGAAGTGTTCGTCAGCAAGTGCAGGCTCCATCTCGGCCTGGAACACCAGACCGAGCGCAGCATTGGCGTCCGGGTCAGAGCTGTCCAGATCCAGGGCCTTTTTCAGCGGCACCTTGGCGCGCTCGGTCATGCCCTGCTGCAAATACCCCAGCCCCAACTGCACATAAGCGGCTCGCGCTTCATCGCGGCCCTTGCTGGTCTTCATCGGGTTGTAGTCACCCGACAGGACACAGCCAGCACTCAGGCTGGCCAACAGCAACAGCAGCGCAAAGCGCAGGGACATAGAGATCCTCTCTTAGTTTGTATTCGCGGCGTTCTGCGCCAGATCGCCTTCGGCGTTCAATTCCCGCACGGCAATGTAACGTTCGCTGCGACGGGTGCGATCCAGCACCTGTCCTACCAATTGTCCACAAGCCGCGTCGATGTCTTCACCACGGGTGGTGCGCACAGTGACGTTGAAGCCTGCCTGATGCAGTTGATCCTGGAACCGGCGGATAGCGTTGTTGCTAGGCCGCTCGTACCCGGAGTGCGGGAACGGGTTGAACGGAATCAGATTGATCTTGCATGGAATGTCTTTCAGCAACTCGACCATCTCAACGGCATGCTCGACTTTGTCGTTGATGTCCTTGAGCAAGGTGTACTCGATGGTCAGCACGCGCTTCTCGCCCAGGGACGACATGTAGCGCTGGCACGACTCGAGCAGCATCTTAAGCGGATATTTCTTGTTGATCGGCACCAATTGGTTACGCAATGCGTCATTCGGTGCGTGCAGGGACAACGCCAGGGATACGTCGATGTGCTTGGACAGCTCATCGATCATCGGCACCACACCCGACGTGGACAGGGTCACGCGGCGCTTGGAGATCCCGTACCCGAGGTCATCCATCATCAGATGCATGGCGGCGACGACGTTGTCGAAGTTCAGCAGCGGCTCACCCATGCCCATCATCACCACGTTGGTGATGGCACGGTCGACGGTCGCCGGGACGCTGCCGAAAGATTTGTTGGCAATCCACACCTGACCGATGACTTCGGCGGCGGTGAGGTTGCTATTGAAGCCTTGCTTGCCGGTGGAGCAGAAACTGCAGTCCAGGGCACAGCCTGCCTGGGACGAAACGCACAACGTGCCGCGTTTGCCCTGGGGAATGTACACGGTCTCGACACAGCTGCCGGACGCCACGCGCACCACCCACTTACGGGTGCCGTCGGTGGAGATGTCCTCGCTGACAACTTCGGGACCACGGACCTCGGCAATAACCTTGAGCTTGTCGCGCAAGGCCTTGCTGACGTTCGTCATGGCGTCGAAATCATCGACGCCAAAGTGGTGAATCCATTTCATTACCTGACCGGCACGGAAACGCTTCTCCCCGATTGAGTCGAAGAATTTTTCCATTTCCGGCTGGGTCAGACCCAGCAGGTTGGTTTTAACAGTCGATGTAGTCATGGATTCACCTTCACTCTTAAGCCAATGCTTAGCGAGTGGTTACTTCAGTAGCTGCGAAGAAGTACGAGATTTCACGAGCAGCTGCGGCTTCGGAGTCCGAACCGTGAACAGCGTTGGCGTCGATGGAATCAGCGAAATCAGCGCGGATGGTACCGGCAGCAGCTTCTTTAGGGTTGGTAGCGCCCATCAGCTCACGGTTCAGAGCGATAGCGTTTTCGCCTTCCAGAACCTGAACAACAACAGGACCGGAGATCATGAAGGAAACCAGGTCGCCGAAGAAACCACGAGCGCTGTGCTCAGCGTAGAAGCCTTCAGCTTCAGCTTTGGACAGTTGCTTCAGTTTCGAAGCTACAACGCGCAGGCCGGCTTTTTCGAAACGAGTGGTGATTTCGCCGATGACGTTTTTTGCAACAGCGTCAGGCTTGATGATGGAGAAAGTGCGTTGAACAGCCATGGTGTAACTCCAGAAACGGTAATTTGTGAAAAATTAAACCCGCGAATTATACGCGGGTTCTTGGGTATTGCCTAACCTGCGAGGACGATCAGTCCAATTCTTCGGCCCAGAGCGTCTGAACCGCTTCCAGTACTTTCTCGCCAACGCGACCAGAGGTGTCATCAAAGTCAGGCAGATTCATGATCATCTGCTGCAGACGGACGAAACCTACAGAATACGGATCGATACCGGGGTGGGCCTCGGCCAGTTCTTCTGCAATACGTTGAACATCATTCCAACCGTAGCTCATGACAGTCTTACCAGTCAGTGCGGCGCTTCGGCCGCATGGTTAAGCGAATATTTCGGAATCTCGACGGTGATGTCTTCCTCACCCACGATAGCCTGACAGGCCAGTCGCGATTGCGCTTCCAGACCCCAAGCACGATCAAGGAAGTCTTCTTCCAGCTCGTCAGCCTCTTCCATCGAGTCGAAACCCTCGCGAATGATGCAGTGACAAGTGGTGCAGGCGCAGACGCCGCCGCAAGCACTTTCCATCTCGATGTGGTGTTCGTGGGCCAGTTCAAGAATCGATGTGCCGGGCGCAGCCTCGACCACCATACCCTCAGGGCAGAACTTGTCGTGGGGCAGAAAAATGACCTGCGGCATCAGATATCCTCGATTTCATTCAGATTGCGCCCCGATAGAGCGGCTTTCACCGTCAAATCCATGCGGCGGGCAGCAAAAGCATCGGTCACTTGCGACAGACGCTTGGTCTGCTGCTCAATGGCGTAACCATCGGTACCTTTCATCAGTTCGGCCAGTTCCTGCAATTGCAGGTCGATAACCATGCGCTCTTCGGCGTCAAGCAAACGCTCGCCATCCACCTCCAGAGCACCCTGCACGGCCTCGATCAGACGCTGGGCATCGACTTGCTGTTCACGCAGAACGCGAGCGACCTTGTCGTCATTGGCGTGCTGGAACGAGTCCTTGAGCATCTTGGCGATTTCGCCGTCGGTCAGACCGTAGGAAGGCTTGACCTGAATGCTCGCCTCAACGCCCGAACCGAGTTCGCGGGCGGAAACGCTGAGCAGACCGTCAGCGTCGACCTGGAAGGTCACGCGAATCTTCGCCGCACCCGCGACCATCGCTGGAATGCCACGCAATTCGAAACGCGCCAGCGAGCGGCAGTCACTGATCAACTCACGCTCGCCTTGCAGCACGTGAATCGCCATTGCCGACTGGCCATCTTTGTAAGTGGTGAAGTCCTGAGCACGGGCAACGGGGATGGTGGTGTTGCGCGGAATCACCTTCTCCATCAGACCGCCCATGGTTTCCAGCCCCAGGGACAGCGGAATCACGTCGAGCAGCAGCAGTTCGCCGCCATCGCGTTTGTTGCCGGCCAACGTATCGGCCTGGATCGCGGCACCGATGGCCACCACTTGATCCGGGTCGATTTCGGTCAACGGCTCACGACCAAAGGCTTCGGCAACCGCTTCGCGAACGCGCGGGACGCGAGTCGAACCGCCGACCATGACCACGGCATGCACGTCTTCCAGCTCGATGCCGGAATCACGAACAGCACGGCGGCAGGCTTTCAGGCTGCGCGAGACCATCGGCTCGATCAGCGCATCGAAGGCTTCGCGGGTCAGCTGTGCTTTCCAGTCGCCATAGGCAACTTCAACACTGGCCACATCGGTCAGGGCTTCTTTGGCCGCGCAAGCGGTTTGCAGCAGATTACGTTGCGCGCCTGGATCGAGATCGGCGGACAGGCCCGCGCTCTCGATGATCCAGCTGGCAATCGCATGATCGAAATCATCGCCGCCCAGCGCGCTGTCGCCGCCAGTGGCCAGAACTTCAAACACACCGCCAGTCAGACGCAGAATCGATATATCGAAAGTACCGCCGCCCAGGTCATAGATCGCGACCAAGCCTTCGGCGTGCTGATCCAGACCGTAAGCCACAGCGGCCGCGGTCGGCTCATTGAGCAGGCGCAGCACGTTCAGACCGGCCAATTGGGCCGCATCCTTGGTGGCCTGGCGCTGAGCATCGTCGAAATACGCCGGAACGGTGATCACCGCGCCAACCAGTTCGCCACCCAAGGTCGCTTCAGCACGCTGGCGCAACACTTTGAGGATTTCGGCGGAGACTTCGACCGGGCTTTTCGGGCCCTGCACGGTATCGATGAACGGCATGTGCGATTCGCCGCCGACAAAGCGGTATGGCAGTTGCTCGCCCAATTGCTTGACGTCGGAAAGACCACGACCCATCAAGCGCTTGACCGACAGCACAGTGTTCAAAGGATCGGAAGCGGCAGCCAGTTTGGCCGACTCGCCGACTTCGACACGGTCGGAGTGGTAACGCACGGCAGACGGCAGGATGACCTGCCCGTTTGCGTCGGCCAGCGGCTCGGAAAGACCACTGCGCAACGCAGCGACCAGCGAATTGGTAGTACCCAAGTCGATCCCCACAGCCAGGCGACGCTGGTGCGGTTGAGGACTTTGGCCGGGTTCGGCGATCTGCAGTAGGGCCATCGTGATCAGGACTTATCTGTATATCAGGCGTGCGACCGGAGCGGCACTGGGTTAATCGTCGAGGCGCTCTTCTAACTGGCGCACTTCGTAGGTCAGCTTGTCGAGGAACTGCATGCGCCGCATCAGGCGTTCGGCCTGATCACGTTGCGCTGCATCGTCCCAACAGGCTGCAAAACTTTCGTTGAGTTCTTCCTGGGCCACTTTCAAGCGACGCTTGAATACCGCGACGCCGTCGAGATCGGCACTGTCCTGGAGGTCTTCGAGCTCTTCGCGCCATTGCATCTGCTGCAAAAGAAACTCGGGATCATGGACCGTGACTTCCATCGGCACTTCATGCCCACTGACCTTCAGCAGGTAGCGCGCACGCTGGGGCGGGCTCTTGAGCACCTGATAAGCCTCGTTGAGGCCGGCAGATTGCTCAAGCGCCAACCGCTGCTCGCGCTCGGAAGCATCGGCAAAGCGGTCAGGATGAACACCACGCGCCAACTCACGGTAGCGTGTGGCCAACTGCTCGAGATCCAGACGGAAGCTCGGTTGCAGCTCGAATAAAGCGAAATGACAAGGAGTACCCACGACAAGCCTCAGATGTTGAAGCTTTCGCCGCAGCCACACTCACCGCGTACGTTGGGGTTGTTGAACTTGAAGCCTTCGTTCAACCCTTCCTTGACGAAATCGAGCTCGGTGCCGTCCAGGTAAGCCAGGCTTTTCGGGTCGATAATCACTTTTTCGCCGTGACTTTCGAACACCTGATCCTCTGCAACCACCTCGTCGACAAACTCCAGCACGTAGGCAAGGCCGGAACAACCTGTGGTGCGAACACCCAGACGAATCCCTTCACCCTTGCCGCGCCCGTCGAGGGAGCGCCGCACGTGTCGAGCAGCCGCTTCTGTCATGCTGATAGCCATCGGTGACTCCTTACTCGTCGCCAAATCCTGAAAGTCAGATCAAGCCTTTCTTCTGCTTGTAATCGCGAACAGCCGCCTTGATAGCGTCTTCAGCGAGTACCGAGCAGTGAATTTTCACTGGCGGCAGGGCCAGTTCTTCGGCCAGCTGGGTGTTCTTGATGGTTTCGGCTTCGTCCAGGGTCTTGCCCTTCATCCACTCGGTAGCGAGGGAGCTGGAGGCGATTGCCGAACCGCAGCCGTAGGTCTTGAACTTGGCATCTTCGATGATGCCCTGATCGTTGACCTTGATCTGCAGACGCATCACGTCGCCGCACGCTGGTGCGCCAACCATGCCAGTGCCGACATCCGGGTCTTCGGCATTCATCTTGCCGACGTTACGCGGGTTTTCGTAGTGGTCGATGACCTTTTCGCTGTAAGCCATGGTTCTAATCCTCACTCATCAGGGCCGCTCTTGAGGCCCTGTAGCTGCGCTGCGTCAGTCGCCGCGTCGCTACAGGATCTGTATCTGGCGGCTTCTATATTTAGTGTGCCGCCCACTCGATCTTCGAGATATCGACGCCGTCTTTGTACATGTCCCACAGCGGCGACAAAGTGCGCAGCTTGGTAACGGCCTCGCAGACTTTCTGCGCGGCGTAGTCGATTTCTTCTTCGGTGGTGAAACGGCCGAAGGTGAAGCGGATCGAGCTGTGTGCCAGTTCGTCGTTGCGGCCTAGGGCGCGCAGTACGTACGAAGGCTCAAGCGATGCCGAGGTGCACGCCGAACCCGACGAAACCGCCAGATCCTTGAGCGCCATGATCAGCGACTCGCCCTCAACGTAGTTGAAGCTCAGGTTCAGGTTGTGCGGAACGCGGGCAGTCAGGCTGCCGTTGACGTACAGCTCTTCCAGATGCTCGACCTGCTTGTAGAAGCGGTCGCTCAGGGCTTTGATGCGCACGTTTTCAGCAGCCATGTCTTCCTTGGCCACACGGAACGCTTCGCCCATGCCGACGATCTGGTGGGTCGCCAGAGTACCGGAACGCATGCCGCGCTCGTGACCGCCGCCATGCATGGTCGCTTCGATGCGCACACGCGGCTTGCGACTCACGTAAAGCGCGCCGATGCCTTTAGGGCCGTAGGTCTTGTGGGCAGAGAACGACATCATGTCGACTTTCAGTTTCGACAGATCGATGTCGACCTTGCCGGTGGACTGAGCAGCGTCAACGTGGAACAGGATGCCTTTGGCGCGAAGCATCTCGCCGATGGCTTCGATGTCGTTGATGGTGCCGATTTCGTTGTTCACATGCATGGCCGACACGAGAATGGTGTCTTCACGCAGCGCGGCTTCGATCATTGCCGGAGTCACCAGACCATCGGTCTGCGGCTCGAGGTAGGTCACTTCGAAACCTTCACGCTCCAGTTGGCGCATGGTGTCGAGGACAGCCTTGTGCTCAATCTTGGTGGTGATCAGGTGTTTGCCCTTGGAGGCGTAGAAATGTGCCGCACCTTTGATCGCCAGGTTGTTGGACTCGGTGGCGCCGGAGGTCCAGACGATTTCACGCGGGTCGGCGTTGACCAGATCGGCCACCTGACGACGGGCGTTTTCGACGGACTCTTCAGCTTTCCAGCCGAACACGTGGGAACGGGACGCCGGGTTACCGAAGTTTCCGTCGACCAGCAGGCATTCACTCATTTTTTGCGCAACGCGCGGATCGACCGGTGTGGTCGCAGAGTAATCAAGGTAAATCGGCAATTTCATGGACTATCTCCTAAATCAGGGCTGGCGTGCCGCTGGCTCTACGGCTGTCATTCGACGGCGGACGCTTCAATCTTGTCCAGGCGTTGCGCCTTGCTGTTGCAACGGCGCTGGTCCTGACGCTGGGCTACTTCTTGCACCTCACGGCGAGTCACAAGATCAGCCAAGCTGATACCACTTAGAAATTCGTGAATCTGCAGGCTCAGATCGCACCACAGATGATGTGTCAGACAAGTGTCGCCGGAATGGCAATCACCCTGCCCCCCGCACTTGGTGGCATCGACCGATTCGTTCACCGCGTCGATCACCTGGGCGACCTGAATGCCCTGCATGTCGCGGGACAACTGGTAGCCACCACCCGGACCGCGAACGCTGGAAACCAGGTTACTGCGGCGCAGCTTGGCAAAAAGCTGTTCGAGATAGGACAGGGAAATGCCTTGGCGCTCGGAGATATCGGCCAGGGACACCGGCCCGTGCTGCGCGTGCAACGCCAGATCAAGCATGGCGGTCACGGCGTATCGGCCTTTTGTAGTCAGTCGCATGGACAATTACCACGGAGTTCAGAATGGGGCGAGTATGCAATTCCCGAGTATTTAAGTCAACTATAAGACCTAGTGCTTTAGTCGGGTTTACCCGCGAAAGAGCGCGCGCATCATAGCAAAGGCAGGCCGTTAACAGCCAGAGGTACCGCGTTACCGTTCTTCGCGAGCAGGCTCGCTCCCACACTGGAATGCCCCCCCCCGTGGGAGCGAGCCTCCTCGCGACAGCAGCGGTGCGGTTTAGCTGGCCTGACTCTGATCCTTGCCCTTCACGCAGGCGAAGTCTTCTTCGCGCAGCTCAGGCAGATCTTTCGCACAGTAATTACTGCCCAGATCCTTCAATGCGCCGCACATACCTTCCAGCCGCCCGTCCACCGCTTGCAGGTGGTCGAGCAACTGACCGATGGCGCGCGCCACCGGGTCGGGCATGTCTTCGCTGACACCATAGGCATCGAAACCGATCTTCTCGGCCATGGCCTTGCGCTTGGCGTCCTGCTCCTCATCGGATTTGACGATGATTCGACCCGGAATGCCCACAACTGTAGCGCCCGGCGGTACTTCTTTGGTCACCACCGCGTTGGAGCCGACCTTGGCACCGGCACCGACCGTGAACGGGCCGAGCACCTTGGCGCCAGCGCCCACGACAACGCCGTCGCCCAGTGTCGGGTGACGCTTGCCTTTGTTCCAGCTCGTGCCACCCAGGGTCACACCCTGATAAATGGTCACGTCATCACCAATCTCGGCGGTTTCGCCAATGACGATCCCCATACCGTGATCGATGAAAAAACGCCGACCGACCTTGGCGCCCGGATGAATTTCGATCCCGGTCAACCAGCGACCGAAGTTCGACACCAATCGCGCCAGCCATTTCAGCTCATTGCGCCAGAGCATGCCTGCCAATCGATGAATCCAGATGGCGTGCATGCCGGGGTAGCAGGTCAGGACTTCAAAAGCGTTACGCGCCGCCGGGTCTCGATGGAATACGCTCTGGATATCTTCACGCAAACGCTCAAACATCATTCAGTCCTTCCGCTTTAGAAGCTCACCACGGGCCGCTTTTTGGGTTTCCGTGAGGATGCCACGCAATATATTCATTTCCGCCCGGCTGACCGAGCTGCGTCCGTACAACCGGCGCAGGCGCGCCATCAAGTGCCGCGGTTTTTCCGGATCGAGGAATTCGATAGCGACCAGCGTCTGCTCCAGATGCTCATAGAATCGCTCCAGCTCATCCATGGTCGCAAGCTCGGCGCTTTTCACCGAGGCCACTTCTTCTTTCTCGATCTTGCTCGGCTGACCTTGTGCCGCCAGCCAGGCCATACGCACTTCATAGCTCAACACCTGCACCGCCGCCCCCAGATTCAGCGAGCTGAACTCAGGATCGGAGGGGATATGCACGTGAAAGTGACATCGCTGCAGCTCGTCATTGGTCAGGCCGGAATCTTCACGACCGAACACCAAAGCGATTTCCGCGCCTTGCCCGGCCTCCTCAACCACTTTGGTTCCGCATTCGCGCGGATCCAGCAGCGGCCAGGGGATACGGCGGTCACGAGCACTGGTGCCAAGCACCAGATTGCAACCGACCAAGGCATCTTCAAGAGTGGCGACGACTTGGGCATTTTCAAGGATGTCACCGGCACCGGAGGCGCGAGCATCGGCCTCGTGGTGCGGAAACAGGCGCGGCTCGACCAGCACCAAGCGCGACAGACCCATGTTTTTCATGGCGCGCGCGGCCCCGCCGATGTTGCCGGGGTGGCTGGTATTGACCAGGACGACACGAATGTTCTGCAGCAAGGGAGGCGCTCTCGGACACAGGAAAGGGGTGCAAATCTTACAGAACAGCCTACCGTTAAGCTATGAAAGCGAACAGCGACCTTCACCTGAAGAAAAGTTCTGATAGAATGCGCGGCTTTCTTTAACAACCTTAGGTGACACATCCATGCAGCCCATGCTGAATATCGCGCTGCGCGCCGCCCGCAGCGCCAGTGAACTGATCTTCCGCTCCATCGAGCGCCTGGATACCATCAAGGTCGACGAAAAAGACGCCAAGGATTATGTATCCGAGGTGGACCGCGCCGCCGAGCAGAAAATCATCGACGCGCTGCGCAAGGCTTACCCGAACCACTCCATCCGTGGCGAAGAGACCGGCATGCACGCCGGTACCGGCATCGAAGGCGAAGAATACCTGTGGATCATTGATCCGCTGGACGGCACCACCAACTTCCTGCGTGGCATTCCTCACTTCGCTGTCAGCATCGCCTGCAAATATCGCGGTCGCCTGGAACACGCTGTTGTTCTGGACCCGGTTCGCCAGGAAGAATTCACCGCCAGCCGTGGTCGCGGCGCTCAACTGAACGGTCGCCGCCTGCGCGTCAGCGGTCGCACCAGCCTCGACGGCGCACTGCTGGGCACTGGCTTCCCGTTCCGTGACGACCAGATGGACAACCTCGAGAACTACCTGGGCATGTTCCGCGCTCTGGTTGGCCAGACCGCCGGCATCCGCCGTGCTGGCTCGGCAAGCCTCGACCTGGCTTACGTGGCTGCCGGTCGTTTCGATGCATTCTGGGAGTCGGGCCTGTCCGAGTGGGACATGGCTGCAGGCGCCCTGCTGATTCAAGAAGCTGGCGGCCTGGTGAGCGACTTCACCGGTGGTCACGACTTCCTTGAAAAAGGCCACATCGTTGCCGGCAACACCAAATGCTTCAAGGCAGTGCTGACGGCGATCCAGCCGCACCTGCCGGCTTCGCTGAAGCGCTAAGCTTTTCGCGAAACGAAAAAAGCACCCTTCGGGGTGCTTTTTTTATGCCTGAAATTCAACATTCCCCCTGTAGGAGCTGCCGAAGGGCTGCGATTTTTTGCTTCTGGTTTTTAAAAACAGGATCAAAAGATCGCAGCCTTGGGCGGCTCCTACATTGGGTATCAGGTGATCACCGACAGATCCGTCGGCTGACAAGAATACGGGCACAAAAAAAGCACCCCGAAGGGTGCTTCTTTTTAAACGACCAGGCCGTTACTGACCCGGCTCATTCTGCGACAGGACCAGTTTGCCTTCCTTGTCGACCGGAATCTGGTTGCCCGGATCACGATCCATGCGCACTTTGCCTTCCTTGCCATCCAGCGAGTAACGCACGTCGTAACCAACAACCTTGTCACTGATGTCGTTTACGGTGTTACAGCGAGTCTGTGTCGTGGTGTAGGTGTCACGACCCTGCATACCTTCCTGAACCTTGTTACCGGCATAACCGCCACCGACCGCGCCGGCGACCGTAGCGATCTTCTTGCCGTTGCCGCCGCCGATCTGGTTACCCAGCAAGCCACCCGCTACGGCACCGATGGCGGTACCGAGAATCTGGTGTTGATCCTTGACCGGCGCCTGCCGGGTCACTGCTACGTCCTTGCACACTTCACGTGGCGTCTTGATCTGTGTTTTGACCGGTTCAACGGCTAATACTTGCGCATACTCAGGGCCGCTTTTAACCAGGCTGTAGGTGGCAACAGCACCCCCGGCAGTCACACCGACAGCACCCAATACCGCACCAACCAGCAACGACTTGTTCACATGAACCTCCTGACCATCACATGCGGGACGGGCCCGCGCTTCTCCCAGCCTTGGAGCATAAAAAAAGGCGCGAGTTCAACTCGCGCCTTTTTTGGCTGACAGCTGGAAAAACGATGGCCGTTTATGGACGGTCGTCGATTTCCTTCTCGGTGTTAGCCGGTGGAATCAGGTCTTCGGTCGTCAGGTTCAGCCAGATCAGCACCACGTTAGCGATGTAGATCGACGAGTAAGTACCCGCCAGAACACCGATGAACAGGGCAATCGAGAAGCCGAACAGGTTGTCGCCACCAAAGAACAGCAGCGCAGCGATCGCCAGCAAGGTCGAAATCGACGTCGCCATGGTGCGCAGCAGGGTCTGGGTGGTCGAGATGTTGATGTTCTCGATCAGCGTTGCCTTGCGCAGTACACGGAAGTTCTCACGAACCCGGTCGAATACCACAATGGTGTCGTTCAGCGAGTAACCGATGATCGCCAGCACCGCTGCCAGTACTGTCAGATCGAAAGTGATCTGGAAGAACGACAGGATACCGATGGTCACGATCACGTCGTGGATCAGCGACACGATAGCGCCGACCGCGAATTTCCACTGAAAGCGGAAAGCCAGGTAGATCAGGATGCCGCCGAGCGCCAGCAGCATGCCGAGGCCGCCCTGGTCGCGCAGCTCTTCACCGACCTGCGGGCCGACGAACTCGACACGCTTGACCATCGCCGGGTTGTCGCCGCCAACCTTCAGCAGCGCTTCCGCGACCTGATGGCCCAGCTGCGGATCTTCACCCGGCATCCGCACCAGCAGATCAGTCGTCGCACCGAAGCTCTGCACGATGGCTTCGTGGTAACCCGAACTCACCAGTTGCTCGCGCACCTTGGTGACATCGGCCGGACGCTCGTAGGTCAGCTCGATGAGCGTACCGCCGGTGAAGTCCAGACCCCAGTTCATGCCCTTGGTGACGACACTGAACATAGCCAGCAGGGTGAGGAATACTGTGACGCCGAACGCGAAGTTGCGAACGCCCATGAAGTTGATTGTACGTAACATGGCAGCCCCTTAAATCCACAACTTCTTGAAGTCACGTCCGCCGAAGATCAGGTTGACCATTGCGCGGGTCACCATGATGGCCGTGAACATCGAGGTAAAGATCCCGAGGGACATGGTCACTGCGAAACCTTTGACCGGGCCTGTGCCCATCGCAAAGAGAATCCCGCCGACCAACAGAGTGGTCAGGTTGGCGTCGAGAATCGCGGTGAATGCCCGGCCGAAGCCTTCGTTGATTGCGCGCTGCACGGACATGCCCGCGGCAATCTCTTCACGTATCCGCGAGAAGATCAGCACGTTGGCGTCGACCGCCATACCCATGGTCAAGACGATACCGGCGATACCCGGCAGGGTCAGCGTTGCACCCAGCAGCGACATCAGCGCCAGCAGCAACACCATGTTCACCGACAGAGCGACGGTGGCGATGATGCCGAAGAAGCGATAGATGGCGATGATGAACAGCGACACGAACAACATGCCCCACAACGACGCATCGATACCCTTGGTGATGTTGTCAGCACCCAGGCTCGGGCCGATTGTGCGCTCTTCAGCGAAGTACATTGGAGCCGCCAGACCGCCGGCACGCAGCAGCAGCGCCAGCTCGGACGACTCACCCTGACCGTTCAGGCCAGTGATACGGAACTGAGCACCCAGCGGCGACTGGATGGTCGCCAGGCTGATGATCTTCTTCTCTTCCTTGAACGTCTGCACCGCGACGTCTTTTTCGACGCCATTCACCATTTGCTTGGTGTAAGTGGTGACCGGACGCTGCTCAATGAAGATCACAGCCATGCTGCGACCAACGTTGCTGCGGGTCGCACGGCTCATCAGCTCGCCACCGTGACCATCCAGACGGATGTTCACTTCAGGCGTGCCGTGCTCGCCGAAACCAGCCTTGGCGTCGGTTACCTGGTCACCCGTGATGATCAGGCCGCGCTCGATCTGCGCCGAAGGACGATTGCCTTCACGGAACTCGAAAGTTTCGGAAGTGGCTTTCGAAGCGCCAGGCTCTGCAGCCAGACGGAACTCAAGGTTGGCCGTCTTGCCGAGAATACGCTTGGCTTCGGCAGTGTCCTGCACGCCCGGCAGCTCAACCACGATGCGGTTGGCGCCCTGACGCTGGACGATCGGTTCGGCAACACCCAGCTCGTTGACGCGGTTACGTACCGTGGTCAAGTTCTGCTTGATGGAGTATTCACGGATTTCCGCCAGCTTGGCCGGGGTCATCGCCAGACGCAGCACCGGTTGACCATTGAGGTCGGCCGGAACAATGTCGAAATCGTTGAAGTTCTTGCGGATCAGCGCACGGGCCTGTTCGCGGGAATCTTCATCGCTGAAGCCCAGCTGAATGGCACCATTGAGCTGCGGCAGACTGCGATAACGCAGCTTCTCTTTGCGCAGCAGGCTCTTGACGTCGCCTTCGTAGACTTTCAGGCGTGCATCGAGAGCTTTATCCATATCCACTTCCAGCAGGAAGTGCACACCACCGGACAAGTCCAGACCCAGCTTCATAGGGTGCGCGCCCAGGTTGCGCAGCCATTGCGGGGTGGTCTGTGCCAGGTTCAGCGCGACGACGTAGTCATCACCCAATGCCTTGCGCACAACGTCTTTGGCCGGCAGCTGATCTTCAGCCTTGGTCAGACGGATCAGACCGCCCTTGCCGTTCGCCGCCAGCGTGGCAGCCTTGACGTTGATCCCGGATTCTTTCAGCGCGGTGCTTACGCGATCCAGATCGGCCTGATTGACCTGCAGTGCCGTGCTGGCGCCGCTGACCTGAATGGCCGGGTCATCAGGATAAAGATTGGGAGCGGAATAAATCAGACCGACCGCCAGCACCGCCAGGATCAGAATGTATTTCCACAGAGGGTATTTGTTCAGCATCACGCCGCCCGTTATGAACGCGGGGCGCCTTGCGCGCCCCGTCGATTGAGTAGAAGTTGGAACCTTAGATCGCTTTCAGCGTGCCTTTTGGCAGCGTGGCGGCGATGGCGCCTTTCTGGAACTTCATTTCCACGGTGTCGGAAACTTCCAGAACCACGAAGTCATCGGCCACTTTGGTGATCTTGCCAGCGATGCCGCCGGTGGTGACCACTTCGTCGCCCTTCTGCAGGCTGCTCAGCAGGTTCTTCTGCTCTTTGGCACGCTTGGCCTGTGGGCGCCAGATCATCAGGTAGAAGATGACCAGGAAGCCGACCAGGAAAATCCACTCGAAGCCGCCGCCCATTGGGCCTGCAGCAGCCGGTGCAGCAGCGTCAGCCATGGCGTTAGAGATAAAAAAGCTCATTTAGCACTCCAGTTGCAAATGTTGAATCTTGGGGTCAGAAAACTCAGTCCAAAGGCGGAACGGGGAGCCCGCGTTTGGCGTAGAAGGCATCGACAAAGGCGGCCAATGTACCCTGTTGAATAGCCTCGCGCAAACCAGCCATCAGCACCTGATAATGGCGCAAGTTATGGATGGTATTGAGCATGCTTCCCAGCATTTCGCCGCACTTGTCCAGGTGATGCAGATAAGCGCGGGAGAAGTTCTGGCAGGTATAGCAATCGCAGGTCGGATCGAGCGGCGATTCATCATGGCGATGGAACGCGTTACGGATCTTCAGCACGCCTGTATCAATGAACAGATGCCCGTTGCGGGCATTACGGGTTGGCATCACGCAATCGAACATGTCCACACCGCGGCGCACACCCTCAACCAGATCTTCCGGTTTGCCAACGCCCATAAGGTAACGAGGTTTGTCAGCCGGCATCATGCCCGGCAGATAATCGAGCACCTTGATCATCTCGTGCTTCGGTTCGCCCACCGACAGACCGCCAATGGCCAGGCCATCAAAGCCGATCTTGTCGAGGCCTTCGAGCGAGCGCATGCGCAGATCCTGGTGCATGCCGCCCTGGACGATGCCGAACAGTGCAGCGGTATTCTCGCCGTGAGCATTCTTCGAACGCTGAGCCCAGCGCAACGACAGCTCCATCGACACACGGGCGACGTCTTCGTCAGCCGGGTACGGCGTGCATTCGTCGAAGATCATCACGACATCGGAACCGAGATCGCGCTGAACCTGCATTGACTCTTCCGGACCCATGAACACTTTCGCGCCGTCGACCGGAGAGGCAAAGGTCACGCCCTCTTCCTTGATCTTGCGCATCGCGCCGAGGCTGAACACCTGGAAGCCGCCGGAGTCGGTCAGGATCGGGCCCTTCCACTGCATGAAATCGTGCAGGTCGCCGTGCTCCTTGATCACTTGGGTGCCAGGACGCAGCCACAGGTGAAAGGTGTTGCCCAGGATCATTTCCGCGCCGGTGGCGACGATGTCACGCGGCAACATGCCCTTGACCGTGCCGTAAGTACCGACCGGCATGAAGGCCGGAGTCTCGACGGTGCCACGCGGGAAGGTCAGACGACCACGACGGGCCTTGCCATCGGTGGCAAGCAGCTCGAAGGACATACGACAGGTGCGACTCATACTGTTTCCTCTGGGTCCGATTCACTAGGGGCAGTCGGCGCGGGATTTCGGGTGATGAACATCGCATCACCGTAGCTGAAAAAGCGGTAACCGTTATCGACGGCAGCCTTATAGGCGGCCATGGTTTCGGGGTAACCGGCGAAGGCCGAAACCAGCATCAACAGCGTGGATTCAGGCAAATGGAAATTGGTCACCAGGGCATCGACCACATGGAACGGTCGGCCCGGGAAGATAAAGATATCGGTGTCGCCACTGAACGGCTTGAGCACGCCATCGCGCGCCGCACTCTCCAGCGAACGCACGCTGGTGGTGCCCACGGCAATCACTCGACCACCGCGCGCACGACACGCGGCGACTGCATCGACCACGTCCTGGCCGACTTCCAGCCACTCGGTGTGCATGTGGTGATCTTCAAGCTTTTCGACGCGCACTGGCTGGAACGTACCGGCGCCAACGTGCAGCGTGACGAATGTGGTCTCGACGCCTTTGTCGGCAATCGCCTCCATCAAGGCCTGATCGAAATGCAGCCCCGCCGTAGGCGCCGCCACCGCGCCCAGGCGCTCGGCGTACACCGTCTGATAACGCTCGCGATCCGAGCCTTCATCCGGGCGGTCTATATAAGGAGGCAACGGCATGTGCCCGACGCGATCAAGCAGCGGCAGCACTTCTTCGTCAAAGCCCAATTCGAACAACGCGTCATGACGCGCGAGCATCTCGGCTTCGCCACCGCCGTCGATGAGAATCTTCGAACCCGGCTTCGGCGACTTGCTGGAACGCACATGCGCCAGCACGCGATGCGTATCGAGTACCCGTTCGATGAGGATTTCCAGCTTGCCACCGGACGCTTTCTGCCCAAACAGCCGCGCCGGAATCACCCGGGTATTGTTGAACACCATCAAATCGCCCGAGCGCAAATGCTCAAGCAAATCAGTGAATTGACGGTGTGCCAGAGCACCGCTGACCCCATCAAGGGTCAACAGGCGACTACCGCGACGCTCGGCCAAAGGGTGGCGGGCGATCAGCGAATCAGGGAGTTCGAAGGTAAAGTCAGCAACGCGCATGATGGGGTTCGTCTAGCAGGGGCCGAAAGTCTAGCGGAAATATCGAAAATTGACCATGAAACGTGATTGACCAACGGTAATCTCATCTCTATACTTCGCCGCCATTGAGCCCTGATGGCGGAATTGGTAGACGCGGCGGATTCAAAATCCGTTTTCGAAAGGAGTGGGAGTTCGAGTCTCCCTCGGGGCACCAAAATCAAGAAAGGTCTTGCCTAGGCAAGGCCTTTTTTTTCGTCTGTAGAAAAGTGGCCTGCGCGACCCGCTCGCCCTTCGGTGATGACATAGGCAAAAATCGGCTCGTTAAAAAAGGGCAGTTAAAAGGCCCTTTTTTCTTGATGCCCGTTAGCGCTATTTTTTTCGGCACATCTCAACGTCATCTTGCGTTCTCAAGTCGGTATCAACTCCCAGCCGATACCTGCAGTAACCGATGATCCTTTTGCGCTCCTCGCTCGTAAGCCGCTCGACTTACCTTATCTCGCCATCGTTGGCGTGGATGTTGTAGAACTTCATCTGCAACGCAGGATGCTTTTTGATGAAGAGGATGGTCTCTATGTCCCCGTCTTCAAGAGCTTCGTAGTAGCCGACATACAGCACAGACACCAACGACAAGACTGCAATAAACAATAGCTTCTTCATTCTTGCGGCGCCGGTGGTGGTGGTAACAGCTGAGTTTTGGTTCTGAGATTCCTCACAAGCTCCATCCCAATGTTTCAGGGACAGATTTTGCCCTCGGATGCCTGCCCCGGGTATCTCGGTGCCCTCCGAAATGCTTGATGACGAACACGCTTTTCAGCGAGTCGATCAGGTGCATCAATCCGGTGATTTGCGCCGCCGGAATCAAGTTCGTGGTGCTGTAGCCAACCCTGTCGAGTGCCACACGTCCTTTGGCGACCCAATCGCCACCCTCTTCCGGCGTCGTCAGGTTCTCCAGCAACACAATGCCTATCAGGCCCGTGTTCAGAAAAGAACCGAAAAAGAGATAGCCCAGTATGTGGAGAAACAAGCCGCGGCGAGTTATGCGGTAGCTCTCAGTGACGGAGACGACGCAGATGAGCAGCGTGCGGAGAAGGTCCTGCGTCTCGCCTCCGAAGCACTGGCAATGGTGACACGTGGCAAGCGAGGATTGGCAGCGACCGCGCAGGCCTTGAAAAACGAAGTCGAGAAGCTGGATGTGGAAATTGCAGAGATCAGAGAAGTTTTGAAAGATCTTCGTCAGCGCCAGCTACGCGTAGCGCGGATCATGTGGGCTGACCGCATGGACAAGGCCGCTCAGGAATTCGCCACCGTCGCGGCACACTTGGAAGCCACCGAGAAAGCCTTGGGATGGACAAGCTCGTTGAGTGAGCTCTATGTGCCCTTGCAAACCCCGCATGGGGCTTCGTGCATCAGCGAGAAGACAATCAGAGATAAAGCCTATGCACTGTCCATGGAGCAGTTGCTAGCCGCATGACTCACCGCATCGCCGATACCTACGGTGTTGCTTTCCCCCCTTAACCGGATCACCAAATCGCGGAACACCAAACGTGTTCCGCGTAACTGGTGTTCCGGTTATTCGCATTTAGTGTTCCGCCTCTGAAAGCCCCGTATTCCGTGGCCTCCGACGTTTATGGAACACATGGAACACGTGGAACACTGCCTTTTCGCTACCTACGGATTAGCTTTCCCCTCGCCCCTTTTCACGGCGTGAACCTTCAGCGCGAATGGACGCGACGGATAGCTCCGGATCTGCCGATTGCTGTGTGCGACTAATCTCAGGCGAGGAGCCGTAGCGGCAGATTTTACGGGTCCTCCTGAAGGGGGGCCCCCTACACGGGTTATCAGACTCGCGGATTCCCTCTAGCTGAGATTTAAGCGGATATGTCCGTCTTTTCATTCCTAGTTTCAAGCGAGCATGATGGTTTCGAAAAACGGGTGAAATTTGTCACCAGCAAGGTGCACAAGCATTGAAAGACGCGGATGTATAGGGGTGATAACATCATTTCTAAGAGTTCTTCGGCACAACGTACTGGTACTCCTCTGAGGTAACACATGGAAAGGTTAGCACTGCTGCAAAACCAAGCTCAGCTGATGCTTCGATTACAAGACTCTATAAACACCAAAATTAATGACGACTGGCGCTCTGCAAAAAACCCGTGGTATCGCGCCATTTGGACTGAATGTGCCGAGTTAATGGACCACGTGGGTTGGAAATGGTGGAAGGCTCAAGATATTGACTTCCCTCAAATGAAGCTTGAACTAGTCGACATCTGGCATTTCGGCTTGAGCGAAGCTTTAACATCTAATCGATTTAGCCCAGATGCCGCAAAGGTGTTGTCCACTGCCTTATATGAAATTGATACACCTTTAAATGAGCAGCCATCGCCTACAAAAATTCTAAGTGCAATAGAGAGCTTTGCTGCAGCAACACTCCAATCAAAAAGCTTCGACATAGATTCATTTATCATTCTAGCAAGATTAAGTAGTCTGACTGCAGAAGAGCTATTTAAATCCTACGTCGGAAAAAATGTACTAAATGCTTTTCGTCAGGACAACGGATATAAAACTGGTAATTACATAAAAATATGGAAAAACAGAGAAGATAACGTTTGGCTAAGCGAAATAATTGATGAGTTGTCAATCGACTCTGTGACCTTTGCTGAAGATTTATACGCACGCCTTGAAACCGCTTATAAAGCCAGAACCTAACCTGGAGTAACACATGGAAGTCGTGCTACCTACTGATAAATGGCGCTACATGGTTACCACAGGGTTATGGCCAAAAAGGGGGAACTTTGATCCTAAAGCCTGGATATCAAACTTCCTACCTGACGAACTACCTTTAGCATTAAGACTTCTCGATGGTTTCACCTTCTTCACCGACGAGTTAGTCAAGCAGATGTTCAGAAGCGCCTTTCTTAATATCTCGCAACATGTGATCTCAGATAAAAATTCTCTTCAAAATTCCAGAGCGGAATGGTCAAATTTTGTAAGCTCTTTAGTAGTTGTAAGAGTGACAGGAGAAGTACCTCGAGACGCGGACAGCGGCTTTGCTTTTGCGCGACTCGCCCGTGATGTTTTGATGTTAGACGAGGAAAGAATAGTCTCCCCAGAAATCGCCCTGACTTACTTTGCGAGTGGCAATACCGCAAACATCTTATTTGTTGATGATTTTGTAGGATCAGGAAACCAATTCGGAGATACATGGGAGCGCAAATACACTATCGGCCAACATAAAATCTCCTTCAAAGATGTCCATGCGTACTTAGGCGATAAAATTAAATACTTCTACTGTCCAGTCATATGCACTGAGCTAGGACGCTCAAATATCGCGATTAGGTGTGACGGAGTTAAAATTGTTCCTGCTCACTTTTATACTTCGCGCCAAAGCGCCTTGAGTAATGATTCAGCAATATGGCGAGAGGACATGAAAACAGAAGGCCCGGAGTTCGTAGCCTCTGTAAGTGCTCGAATTGGAATTCCCGATACTGATGGTGGTGAAGACTGCTGGCGGGGATTCCATAAGCTGGGACTGGCTCTCGCATTCGGCCATGGCTGTCCAGATGCAACACTTCCGATTTTTTATACACAGCAAAACAACTGGAAGCCGCTTGTTAAGAAGGGTGCACTGTAATGACCTTAATCCAAGAAGATACCGCCCGACGACTCAGCAAAACCCTTGGCCTCTATAAAGCAGAATGGCTAAATGAAGCTATATTTTCACTGTTCAATGAGCCGTCGTATTTTGAAGAGTTGCGCACCCACCGCCCATGCGTGCTAATTGGCGGCCGAGGAACAGGCAAAACAACAGTTCTTCGTGGCTTATCCTATGAAGGACAGCAGGCACTATCGACCAACCCCAACCCCATAAAAGAATGGCCATTTTATGGAGTATATTACAGAGTAAACACCAATAGGGTTACCGCCTTTAGAGGCGCTGAACTAACAGAAGAAAAATGGAGCTCTTATTTCGGCCACTATATCAATTTAACTTTTTGCCAACTGCTGCTCGATTTTGTGAAATGGTTTCAAGAGAACACAAAAACCACAATTGACATCCCAACAAAAGAGCTCAAAAAAGTCGCCATCACACTTGGACTTAAAGATATTGAGTCCATTGACATCCTTGCTGAAGAAATTGAATATCTCATACTAGATTTCGAATCTCTAATAAATACTATTGTAGACAACCCTCCAGACAGAATATCTACACTAGGCGCGCCACTAGACGAACTCGCCAGCGCCCTTCTAAAATCAACTGCACTACAAGGAAAACAGTTCTTCTTTCTTATTGACGAGTTCGAAAACTTTGAAGACTACCAGCAAAAAGTTTTGAACACGATAATAAAACATGCAAACACCAACTATACATTTAAAATTGGTGTACGCGAACTCGGCTGGCGACAACGCGCGACCTTAAATCCAAATGAGCAATTAACTTCACCTGCAGATTATGCGCGCATAAACATTGCCGACAAACTAAACGAATCACGTTTCCCTGCATTTGCCGAGTCTGTTATTAGGCAAAGAATATCGAGTGCCTTCCCCGAGGAAGGAGCAGTCATAACGACCCCCCAACAACTGCTTCCTTCGATTTCAGAACTGGAAGAGGCTGAGTTACTGTTAGGGCAAGAAGGAAAAACGAAGCTCAAAGAACGTCTAAAGCTCGTTCTCCCACAACACCTACATGAAGACGCGCTAAAAATCGAAGCGGGATACTTGTTTTTTCTTAGCTACTGGGGCGGAGGAAGCGACGAAAGCTTTGCTTCAAATGTCCAATCATGGCTCAAAGACAGAAGTGATTGGAAACACAGATTGGACAACCATTTTTATGCTTCACTTTATACGATCAGAAAAGGAAAGCGCGGCTTAAGCAAGTATTACGCTGGCTGGGACGTGTATGTCTCTCTAGCAAATGGAAATATTCGTTACCTACTTGAATTAGTACATGCAGCATTTACACGCCATGTAGAAAATGACGGGACGCCTCAGGAGCCTATCTCTCCCAAATCCCAAACAGAAGCAGCGGAAGATATTGGCAGGAAAAATTTATCCGAGTTGGAAGGGCTTAGCGTTGAGGGAGGAAAGCTTACGAAGGTTGTCCTTAGCATAGGTCGAATTCTTCAAGTAATGGCTTCTGATGCAAACGGTCATGCACCTGAGGTAAATCAATTTCACATAAAGCAAGATTCCGCCCGATCAGACGCCTCTGAACAAGTTAAAAAAATATTAGATCAAGCAGTCATGCACCTAGCTCTCGTTCGCTCTCCAGGCAACAAACTGATGTCAGAGAGTGATACTGCAGACTATGACTATCGACTGCACCCAATATTTTCAGCTCTTTTTGTATTTAGCCACAGGAAAAAAAGGAAGTTCCTTCTCGCAGATCAACAGCTACTTGGTTTAATTTCATACCCGCGAGAGACCATAAGAGAAGTTCTATCCCAAAGCAACCGAAGCGACGACTTGAAGCTGCCCGACCAACTAAACCTATTTGGATCTTACTATGCGGGAAACTAAGGATCTGCCGATTCTAACGGATACTTTCGAGCATGCGAGGGAATTTAATCCTGTCGAGAATAGTATTTATATCTTCGCATCAACCGGGGAGCTTCGTGCATCACACATTGAATCATGGCGCTCGACTATTCAAGGCGTAGAAATCTGTGAGATATGCTATGAAACCCAAAGCTCTTTTCAGCTGAAAGGAGACACATCGTTTATTTCACTTCGATCTGAATTAGAAATACAAACACTCTGGAAAGATGCCGCCCCCGGCGTGAAGGTTTACATCGATATTACAGGATTAACACATTCTGTCTGGGCGGGAATTTTAAAAGCCGCCCTATCAGCCAAACTAGAGGTTCTGGCCGTCTATGTTGAGCCTGACATGTACTCTAGAAGCGCTGCGCCAGTCGAAGGTCAGATCTATGACCTTAGCACTAGTATTCAAGGCATATCCCCGCTACCGGGATTTGCGACTTTATCATCAAGAAACAGCGAAAAATTTACTTTTATTCCTCTTTTAGGTTTCGAAGGCCCACGCCTTCGTTACATAGTAGAACAAATCCAACCAGGATATGAGTAGGCGGTTACAGGAGCTGAGTGCAACACGGTTATTGAATTGAAGCTGGAGCATCATGCCGCATAGCCATAGCTTCCTGCATCACCTCGTCCATAACCTCGATCGGACACTTGAAGTCGAAGCGCTTA
>NZ_JAENSQ010000026.1:0-73757 GCF_016613125.1 Pseudomonas sp. MF6776 | reverse complement strand
TGAGTCAGCTGCCGGTAATGCGTAGTCATCTGCGCTTGAATCCTTCGGTGTGAGAGCCTGGATTCTACCGGTGGCTGGCTCTCTGCCTCTCGTTTCAAGCGTTGCGCTTATTCTATGAATTCAGGCCCGTAAAAAATATTGTCGCCGAGAATCAAGCAGCAAGGGTCGTCACCAATGAAATCTTCACCAATGATAAACGCCTGGGCGAGGCCGTCCGGGCTTGGCTGTTCTGCATAACTCAACTCAATGCCATACAGACTGCCATCCCCCAGCAACTTACGGAAATTAGGCAAATCATCAGGCGTGGAAATGATCAGGATTTCACGCATGCCCGCCAGCATCAGCACCGACAACGGGTAAAAAATCATCGGTTTATCGTAAATCGGTAGCAACTGTTTGGACACGCCGAGCGTTACAGGGTGCAACCGTGTACCGGAGCCACCAGCCAGAATGATGCCTTTGCGGTTTGTCTTGATCATTTATTCAGAATTTCCGTGAGCATTCGGGATACACCACTTTGCCAATCCGGCAAGTATAGAGAAAAGGCGTCGCACAGCTTCCGAGTATTCAAACGCGAGTTCAACGGGCGGCGAGCGGCAGTTGGATAGCCGCTCGCCTCGATTGGATTGATTGCCGTAACGGCATACTCTTCACCGTGGGCGCGGGCAAAATCAATCACAAATGTGGCATAGCCGTACCAGGAAACCTCACCACCCGCTGCCAAGTGATAGATGCCGGCCAACTCCGAAGACACCATGACGCGCCGAATCGCCAGCGCTGTAACATCGGCGATCAGCTCAGCCCCTGTCGGCGAACCAAGCTGATCCACGACAGCGCTAAGCGTTTCCCGCTCTTTTGCCAGGCCCATCATCGTCTTGGCAAAATTTTTGCCGCGCGCGCCATAAACCCAACTGGTACGAAATAGCAGATATTTGCAGCCTGAGGCGACGATTGCACACTCACCCGCCGCCTTACTGGCGCCGTACTGATTGAGCGGGTCGACTGCATCGGTTTCCACCCAAGGGATGGACCCCTGACCATTAAAGACGTAATCGGTCGAATAATGAATCAACAATGCACCCAGTGCAGCGGCCTCTTCGGCCAAAACTTGGCTAGCCAGGCCGTTCACACAATCTGACAGCTGTATGTCAACCTCAGCCTTGTCGACCGCGGTGTACGCTGCGGCATTCACAATAACATCAGGGCGCATTCTGCGGACGGTGTCGCGTAGCCCGACCAGATTGGACAGATCCCCACAGAGCCCATCTGCACCATGGCGATCGAGAGCGATTACCTGCCCAAGTGGAGCGAGGGATCGCTGCAGTTCCCATCCGACTTGGCCATTTTTTCCCAACAACAGTATCTTCATCACTGGCCCAAGCGATCCATGTAGTTCTGGTCAATCCACTGCTGGTAACTGCCGCTCTTAACATGGGCAACCCACTGCATATTGTCCAGATACCACTCCACCGTTTTACGGATTCCGGTTTCGAAGGTTTCCTGCGGCGTCCAGCCCAGCTCGCGCTGCATCTTGCTGGCATCGATTGCGTACCGCAAGTCATGGCCTGGACGATCCTGAACGTAAGTGACGAGGCTGGCATGGGGGCGATGAGGCGAATCCGGACACAGCTCATCGAGCAAGGCACATAACGTATGCACCACTTCAATGTTCTGCTTCTCGTTGTGGCCGCCAATGTTATAGGTTTCCCCGATAACACCCTGCGTCAAGACTTTGTAGAGGGCGCGTGCGTGATCTTCCACATAGAGCCAGTCACGGACCTGATCGCCTTTGCCATACACCGGCAATGGCTTGCCCTCCATAGCATTGAGGATGATTAGTGGGATTAACTTCTCCGGGAAGTGGCAAGGACCATAGTTGTTCGAGCAATTAGTCACCAGCGTCGGCAAACCATACGTGCGTGACCAAGCGCGAACCAGGTGATCGGAACTGGCTTTACTGGCTGAGTACGGCGAGCTTGGCTGATACGGCGTTTCTTCGGTAAAAAGTTCTTCCGTCCCTTCCAAGTCGCCGTAAACCTCATCCGTAGAGATATGGTGAAATCGGAAAATCGCTTTACGCCCATCATCCAGCGCCATCCAGTAATGGCGCGCAGCTTCCAGCAAGGTGTATGTGCCAATGATATTGGTCTGAATGAACTCGGACGGACCTGAAATGGAGCGGTCGACATGGGACTCTGCGGCCAGGTGCATTATTGCATCCGGCTGATGAACGCGCAGAACACGCTCGATCTGCTCGCGCTCACAGATATCTACACGCTCGAAGGCATAACGAGGGTCGTGACTGACTTGCGCCAGAGATTCGAGGTTACCGGCATACGTCAGTTTATCGACGTTCACTACGGAGTCGGATGTATTGGAAATGATATGACGGATAACTGCCGAGCCAATAAACCCGGCGCCGCCGGTAACTAGAATTTTCACGCGAAACGATACCCTTGAGCTGCGGACAGAGCCAACAACGAGCGCTGTCTAATCCATGAATGCAGAAGCCATCAAGCAGTGGCATCCGTCAGAGTCAGTCTGAAACGACATGCAATAAGGCACTATCGAACAAGGGCCGCATTTTACAGCTTAATGATGGTTTTACTAATGGATAAAGACAGGCTGGGGCGCAATTTCGACAGATGCCCTGCACCTGTCGCTCTCAGACCAGTCGTTTACGCGCGGCTCTGGAGGAACGCCCCAAGAACCAACCAAGTACTGGCCCAATCAACATACCGATGAGCAACGCCAGTACGACGACCAACGAGACTGGCAACTGCGGACCAGACAGCCCAAGAAACAACAAAGACACCGACTGCTGATTCTCAAGAACAAACGCCAGAATCACCATCACCAGCAAAAGAATAAAAACGCCGAGAAGTATGCGCTTCAAGTTACGCATGACCAGCCCCCTGAAAAATAGCCACTGTCAAACCCCCTCCTCCTCTTCCTCGTTCACCCGATCGCGCAATTCTTTGCCCGGCTTGAAGTGCGGAACGAATTTACCGTCCAGACTGACGGACTGGCCGGTCTTGGGATTGCGACCAACGCGCGGCGCGCGATAGTGCAGGGAGAAGCTGCCGAATCCACGGATCTCGATGCGATCACCGGTGGCCAGGCATTGGGACATTTGTTCAAGCATGGTCTTGATGGCCAGCTCCACATCCTTGGATGAGAGTAGCCCTTGATGGGTGACAATTCGTTCGATCAACTCCGACTTCGTCATATTTTTCCCTTCTTTTTCAAGCAGCTAGATCAGCGCTTGAAAGGTTTTAGCACGCCCGGAAGATTTTGAACAGCCCAGGGATTGACATATCTTCCTACGCGTCGATACGCGCATTTTCATGAGATCAACACCCGACCGGATCATGCGAGATTAGCGACAGATCACCAGCATGGTTCGAGTCACGAAGCCCGCAGGGTTGAAGCCGAACGGATATTCATCCTCATCCTCGGCATCGTCGGATCGTGTAATCACTTTGTAGCCTGCTCCCTTGCACTCCTTCGCTGCACGCTTTTGGCACTTCTCCCAGCCAGAGCCCAGCCCTGAGCAGTCGACCTCGATACCACTGACGCCGCGCACGGCATGGGTCTTCGCACTTGTGGTGCAACCTGCCAACGCCAGCACCACTGCAACGACAATAAACTTGTTCATCCACTTCCTTATGCCAGGCCATGCCTGACGACTACACGCTTAAGACCAGCTTAGTCGTGAATAGACGATTGATCCGATTAAAGAAACAGACCTACGAGCAAAGGAATTGGTTTCACGCGCTGAAGCGTCGCATCAAATCGCAGGCACAAAAAAGGGCGACCGAAGTCGCCCTTTTTAATGATCAAGCAGAACTTAGTTCTGTTTGGCCATTGCCTGGCGCAGCAGTGCCGCCATGGTGGTGTCGCCAGCAGGAGCTTCTTCAGCCTTCAGGCTTTGGATAGCTTCTTTCTCTTCAGCATCGTCTTTCGACTTGATGGAGAGCTGGATTACGCGGCTCTTGCGGTCAACGCTGATGATCTTGGCTTCTACTTCCTGGCCTTCTTTCAGAACGTTGCGCGCGTCTTCAACGCGGTCACGGCTGATTTCGGAGGCTTTCAGAGTCGCTTCGATATCGTCGGCCAGAACGATGATGGCGCCTTTGGCGTCAACTTCTTTCACAGTGCCTTTAACGATGGCGCCTTTGTCGTTCTCTTGAACGTACTCAGAGAACGGGTCGCTTTCCAGTTGCTTGATACCCAGGGAGATACGCTCGCGCTCTGGGTCAACCGACAGGATAACGGTGTCCAGCTCGTCGCCCTTCTTGAAACGACGAACAGCTTCTTCGCCAACTTCGTTCCAGGAGATGTCGGACAGGTGAACCAGGCCGTCGATGCCGCCGTCCAGACCAATGAAGATACCGAAATCGGTGATCGACTTGATGGTGCCGGAGATTTTATCGCCCTTGTTGAACTGGCCAGAGAAATCTTCCCATGGGTTAGATTTGCACTGCTTGATGCCCAGGGAGATACGACGACGCTCTTCGTCGATGTCCAGAACCATAACTTCCACTTCGTCGCCGACTTGTACGACTTTCGAAGGGTGGATGTTCTTGTTGGTCCAGTCCATTTCGGAAACGTGTACCAGACCTTCAACGCCTTCTTCCAGCTCAGCGAAGCAGCCGTAGTCGGTCAGGTTGGTTACACGAGCGGTAACGCGAGTGCTTTCTGGGTAACGGGCTTTGATAGCAACCCATGGATCTTCGCCCAGCTGCTTCAGGCCCAGGGAAACACGATTGCGTTCGCGATCGTACTTCAGAACCTTAACGTCGATTTCATCACCAACGTTGACGATCTCGGAAGGATGCTTGATGCGCTTCCAGGCCATGTCGGTGATGTGCAGCAGGCCGTCCACGCCACCCAGATCGACGAATGCGCCGTAATCGGTGAGGTTTTTGACGATACCTTTGACTTGCTGGCCTTCCTGCAGGGATTCCAGCAGAGCTTCACGCTCGGCGGAGTTCTCGGCTTCCAGGACGCTGCGACGGGAAACGACAACGTTGTTGCGCTTCTGGTCCAGCTTGATGACCTTGAATTCCAGCTCTTTGCCTTCCAGGTGCGTGGTGTCGCGCACTGGACGGACGTCAACCAGGGAACCTGGCAGGAACGCACGGATGCCGTTAACGTCGACAGTGAAGCCGCCTTTAACCTTACCGTTGATAACGCCCTTGACCACTTCCTCGGCTGCGAAGGCAGCTTCCAGAACGATCCAGCATTCAGCGCGCTTGGCTTTTTCACGGGACAGCTTGGTTTCACCGAAACCGTCTTCAACCGAGTCCAGAGCAACGTGAACTTCGTCACCGACATTGATAGTCAGATCGCCAGCGTCGTTGTAGAACTGCTCAAGCGGGATGAGTGCTTCAGACTTCAGGCCAGCGTGAACGGTTACCCAGCGAGCTTGGTAATCGATATCAACGATAACACCGGTGATGATGGAGCCTGCCTGAAGGTTCAGGGTTTTTAGGCTTTCTTCAAAGAGTTCCGCAAAGCTTTCGCTCATTTTAATTCCTGTAAATGAGGGCGAAGGATACGCCCATCTCCACACCCCAGACGGTGTGGGTTAGTTTCATATAGAAGAAGCGCCGCAGGACTATGACTGGTCCCCTGCGACCTTCTTGGTCACCCGGCGATATCGCGAATGGCGATCTCGCTCATGATGCGTTCAAGCACCTGATCGATGGACAACTCCGTGGAATCCAGCTGTATGGCATCAGCCGCCGGCTTGAGCGGGGCTACTGCGCGCTGGGTGTCACGCTCATCGCGTGCACGGATCTCATCTAGCAGACTCGACAGACTAACACCCTCGACTTTGCCCTTCAACTGCAAATATCGACGGCGCGCCCTCTCCTCGGCACTGGCGGTCAGGAAAATCTTCAGCGGTGCGGTCGGAAAAACCACCGTGCCCATGTCGCGACCATCGGCCACCAGACCCGGCGCCTCCTGGAACGCGCGTTGACGCTGCAGCAGCGCCTCGCGTACGGCGGGCAATGCAGCCACTTGAGAGGCGCCGGAACCGACGCTTTCAGTGCGAATGACATCGCTGACTTCGTCACCTTCCAGAATGATGCGCTGCAGTTGACCGTCGGTCGCCGCGATGAACTGCACATCCAGATGAGCGGCAAGTTTCTTCAGCAGCTCTTCATTGGTCAGGTCGACACCGTGATTGTGCGCAGCAAACGCCAGCAAGCGGTAAAGCGCACCGGAATCCAGCAGATTCCAGCCCAGACGCTTTGCCAGAATCCCGGCTACAGTGCCTTTGCCCGAGCCGCTTGGCCCATCAATGGTGATGACCGGTGCAATGTTTTTCACGACTGAGCCTCTTGTGCCACACGAATGCCGACCTGAGCGCACAGCGCGAGGAAGTTCGGGAACGATGTCGCGACGTTGGCGCAATCATGGATGCGAATCGGCGCGGTAGCGCGCAAAGACGCAACACTGAAAGCCATGGCAATGCGGTGATCGCCGTGACCATGCACTTCGCCGCCACCGATCTGGCCGCCGTCGATGATGATGCCGTCCGGGGTCGGTTCGCACTTGACGCCCAGCGCCAGCAAACCGTCCGCCATGACCTGGATACGATCCGATTCCTTGACCCGCAGCTCTTCGGCGCCGGTCAGCACCGTGCGCCCTTCGGCACAGGCAGCGGCCACGAACAGCACCGGGAACTCGTCGATGGCCAGCGGAACCAGCTCCTCCGGAATCTCGATACCCTTGAGCTTAGCTGCTCGCACGCGCAGGTCAGCCACTGGCTCGCCGCCGACTTCACGCTGGTTTTCCAGCGTGATGTCCGCGCCCATCAGGCGCAGGATGTCGATGACACCGGTACGGGTCGGATTGATACCGACGTGCTCGAGCACCAGCTCGGAGCCTTCGGCGATCGAAGCCGCCACCAGGAAAAACGCTGACGACGAGATATCGCCCGGCACTTCGATATGAGTTGCGGTCAGCTTGCCGCCGGACTCGACCGAAGCCGTCGCGCCTTCAACGCTCACCGGGTACCCGAAGCCACGCAGCATGCGCTCGGTGTGGTCGCGGGTTGGCGCAGGCTCGGTGACAGTGGTCTTGCCTTCAGCGTACAGACCCGCCAGCAGCAGGCAGGATTTCACCTGAGCGCTGGCCATCGGCATGGTGTAGGTCAGGCCTTTGAGTTTGTGCCCGCCACGAATAGTCATCGGTGGACGACCTTCAGCAGCAGTTTCGATCACGGCGCCCATTTCACGCAGCGGATTGGCCACGCGATTCATCGGACGCTTGGACAGCGAAGCATCGCCGGTCAGGGTGCTGTCGAAATTCTGCGCCGCCAACAGGCCGGACAGCAGACGCATCGATGTACCGGAGTTGCCCAGATAGATCGGGCCCGGCGCAGGCTTCAGGCCATGCAGGCCGACACCGTGAATGGTCACGCGACCATGATGCGGGCCTTCGATGACCACGCCCATGTCGCGGAACGCCTGCAAGGTTGCCAGGGCGTCTTCGCCCTCAAGGAAACCTTCGACTTCGGTGACGCCTTCGGCCAGCGAACCGAGCATGATCGAGCGGTGGGAAATCGATTTATCGCCCGGTACGCGAATCCGACCGGACAGGCGGCCACCAGGTTGAGCCAGGAAGATCAGATCGTTGGAATTCATAGCGTCCACATAGGCCCTGCGGGCCAGGATTTTACTGAAATGCTCACGGGCAACCCGGGCGCGAGTGAAAACGCCCAACAATTGGTGCCCATCCCCTGCATCGACCGCGTCGCGCAAGGCGTCGAGGTCGCTGCGAAATGTATCGAGTGTGCGCAGAACAGCCTCGCGGTTGGCGAGGAAGATGTCGTGCCACATCACCGGGTCGCTTCCGGCGATTCTTGTGAAATCGCGAAAACCACCGGCAGCGTAACGGAAGATCTCAAGGTTTTCATTGCGCTTGGCCAACGAGTCGACCAGACCGAAGGCCAGCAGATGCGGCAAATGACTGGTTGCGGCCAGCACTTCATCGTGACGCTCGACCTGCATGTGCTCGACGTCAGCCCCCAATTCGCGCCACAACCGATCAACGATCGCCAGCGCAGCCGGATCGGTTTGCTCAAGCGGCGTCAGGATCACTTTATGACGACGGAACAGTTCGGCATTGGAGGCTTCCACCCCACTCTGCTCGGAGCCGGCAATCGGATGGCCCGGCACGAACCGCGCAGGCATGCCGCCAAACACCTCGGTCGCCGCGCGCACCACATTGCCTTTGGCGCTGCCGACATCAGTCAGAATCGCCTGACCCAGATCCATGCTCGCCAAACGCGCGAGGACTTTTTCCATGGCCAGAATCGGCACCGCCAACTGAATCACGTCAGCGCCCAGGCACGCAGCCATCAGATCGTCTTCACAGCGATCCACCACACCCAACTCGACCGCCAGCTTGCGCGATTGCGGATCGAGATCGACCCCGACCACTTCGCGGCAAACACCGCTTTCACGCAAGCCTTTGGCAAACGAACCACCGATCAACCCCAGACCGACCACCACAAGGCGACCGATCATAGGTGCAGCAGATTGCAGCGCAGTGACATCACCCACGAGCCAGAACCTTGCGCAGCGCTTCAAGGAAACGGCTGTTTTCGGCCGGCAGACCAATGGTGATCCGCAGGTGATTCGGCATGCCGTAATTAGCCACCGGACGCACGATCACACCTTCGGCCAGCAACCCCTGGAACACCGGAGCCGCCACCTGAGCGAGATCGACGCAGATAAAGTTGCCTTTGGACTCGATCCAGCCCAGACCCAGCTCACGGAAACCCGCTTGCAACTGCTGCATGCCGGACTCGTTGAGCTGACGGCTTTGTGCCAGGTACTCCTCGTCTTTCAACGCCGCACAGGCAGCCGCAAGGGCCAGGCTGTTGACGTTGAATGGCTGGCGAACACGGTTCAGCACGTCCGCCACTACCGGAGTCGACAAACCATAGCCGACGCGCAATGCCGCCAAGCCATAAGCCTTGGAGAAGGTGCGCGAAACCAGCAGGTTCGGATACGCCGCGAGGAAATCCAGACCATCCGGCAAGTCGCTGCCTTCGGCGTACTCGATGTAGGCCTCATCCAGGACCACCAGCACATGCTCCGGAACATCCTGCAGGAACTCGTCCAGCGCTTCAGCGCCGAACCAGGTACCGGTCGGGTTGTTCGGATTGGCGATAAACACCACGCGAGTGTTGGCATCGATGGCCGCCAGCATCGCAGGCAGGTCATGCCCCCAATCCTTGGCCGGCACCACTTTGGCTTGAGCGCCGACCGCTTGAGTGGCAATCGGGTACACCGCGAACGCATGCTCGCTGAACACGGCGTTGAGGCCTGGCGCCAGATAGGCACGCGCCACCAGCTCAAGAATGTCGTTTGAGCCGTTGCCCAGGGTGACCTGATTCAGCTCGACGCGGCACTGCTCGGCCAGCAAGGACTTCAGCGCAAAGCCGTTGCCATCGGGATAACGAGTCAGCTCGGCCAGCTCTTCACGGATCGCCGCCAAGGCTTTTGGACTGGCACCCAGCGGGTTTTCGTTGCTCGCCAGCTTGACGATTTTTGCCGGGTCCAGACCCAGCTCGCGCGCCAGTTCGTCCACAGGCTTACCCGGAACGTAAGGCGAAAGTTGTTGCACGCCCGGCTGTGCCAGAGCGAGGAAATTGCCACTCATTACTACCGCCCCTTACAGAACTGCTTTCGGGTAGGAACCCAGCACTTTGAGTGCTACAGCTTCCTGACTGATCTTTTCCAGTACACCTTTGATCAACGGATCACGGTGATGGCCAACGAAGTCGATGAAGAACACGTAGGTCCATTTGCCGCTGCGCGACGGCCGGGTTTCGATGCGGGTCAGGTCGATCCCGTTGTCATGGAACGGCACCAGCAACTCGTGGAGCGCGCCGGGCTTGTTGCTCATGGACACGATGATCGAGGTTTTGTCGTCGCCGGTTGGCGGTACTTCCTGGTTACCGATCATCAGGAAGCGCGTGGAGTTGTCCGGACGATCTTCGATCTTCTCGGCCAGACGCGTCAGGCCATACAGACCGGCGGCCATGTCGCCGGCAATCGCCGCCGAATTCCACTCGCCCTTGACCCGCTTGGCCGCCTCGGCGTTGCTGGACACCGCCACGCGCTCGACATTCGGGTAATGCGCATCCAGCCACTTGCGGCACTGGGCCAGCGACTGAGCATGGGAATAGATGCGGCTGATGCTGTCGGTCTTGGTGTTTTCACCGACCAACAGGTGATGGTGAATGCGCAGCTCGACTTCGCCACAGATCACCATGTCGTGTTCGAGGAAGCTGTCGAGGGTGTGATTGACCGCGCCTTCGGTGGAGTTTTCCACCGGCACCACGCCAAAATTCACCGCACCGGCCGCCACTTCACGGAACACTTCGTCGATCGCCGCCATCGGCTTGCTGATCACCGCGTGACCGAAGTGCTTCAAGGCCGCAGCCTGAGTGAAGGTGCCTTCAGGGCCGAGGTAAGCCACTTTAAGCGGCTGCTCCAGCGCGAGGCACGAAGACATGATTTCGCGGAACAACCGCGCCATTTCTTCGTTGCCCAACGGCCCTTGATTGCGCTCCATCACTCGCTTGAGTACCTGGGCTTCGCGCTCAGGACGATAGAACACCGGCACTTCGCCTTCGGCCAGCGAGGCCATCTTTACTCGCGCAACTTCCTGGGCGCAACGCGCACGCTCACTGATCAGCTCCATGACTTTGGTGTCCAGAGCGTCAATGCGAACGCGCAGTGCCTTGAGTTCTTGCTCGGACATCAGCCGTGTTCCTTCTCGAATTCAGCCATGTACGCCACCAGCGCGTTAACGGCGGTGATGTCGACGGCGTTATAGATGGAGGCGCGCATGCCGCCCACAGAGCGGTGGCCCTTGAGGTTGAGCAGACCACGCTCTTCGGCACCGATCAGGAACGGCTTGTCGAGACGATCATCGGCCAGACGGAACGGCACGTTCATCCACGAGCGATCCGACTTGTTGATCGGGTTGCTGTAGAGACCGCTGGCGTCGATGAAGTCGTACAGCGTGCGCTGCTTGGCATCGTTCAGCTTGGCGATGGCTTCGACACCACCCTGCTCTTTCAGCCACTGGAACACCAGACCGGACAGATACCAGGCCAGCGTCGGCGGCGTGTTGTACATCGAGCCGTTGTCGGCCGCGACCTTGTAGTCAAGCATGGTCGGGCACAGCGCACGGGCCTTGCCCAGCAGGTCTTCACGAATGATGTTGACGACGATGCCGCTCGGACCAATGTTCTTTTGTGCGCCGGCATAGATCATGCCGAAACGCGAGACATCGACTGGACGCGACAGAATGTCCGAAGACATGTCAGCGACCAGCGGCACGTCGCCGACTTCCGGAATCCACTGGAATTCCAGACCGCCAATGGTCTCGTTCGGGGCGTAGTGAACGTAAGCGGCGTCTTTCGACAGGTTCCACTCGTTCTGGCCGGGGATGGCGAAATAGTCGTAAGGCTTGGCGGTCGCGGCGACGTTGACATGGCCGTAACGCGAGGCTTCTTCGATGGCTTTTTGCGACCAGATACCGGTGTCGATGTAGTCGGCCGAGCCGCCCTCAGGCAGCAGGTTCAGTGGAATCTGTGCAAATTGCTGGCTGGCGCCACCTTGCAGAAACAGCACTTTATAGTTCGACGGGATATTCAGCAGGTCACGCAGATCCTGCTCGGCCTGGGTGGCAATGGACACGAACTCATCGCTGCGATGGCTCATTTCCATGACCGACAAGCCCTTGCCATGCCAATCAAGGAGTTCACCCTGGGCGCGCTGCAGGACAGCTTCAGGAAGCGCCGCAGGACCGGCGCAGAAGTTATAGGCTCGCTTGCTCACATCCAATCTCGCTCTGATTTGGTGGTATCACGCAATAAATCACACTATTGATCAACACGGCCCTGTGGGAGCGAGCCTGCTCACGAACGCATCACCGCGGTGCTTCGCAGGTACCGCAGCGCCTGCTTTCGCGAGCAGGCTCGCTCCCACAGGGGATCTCCATGATGTCGAAAATTCATACCGGACAAATAACAAGGGGGCGAATTCTCATCCGCCCCCTCGCTTGTCCGCTTATTCTTGCGGTTCTTCGTCTGCTGCGGCGTCGAGTTGCTGGTCTTCGACTGCGTCGTCGATCACGACATTGCCTTCGAACTCCTCGCCCTCTTCACCTTCGAGCTCTTCACCTTCGACTTCCGAAGGCTCCTGAACCCGCTCCAGGCCGACCAGGGTTTCATCCTTGGCCAGTTTGATCAGCGTGACACCTTGAGTGTTACGACCCAGGCTCGACACTTCGTCGACACGGGTTCGCACCAGCGTGCCCTGATCGGAGATCAGCATGATCTCTTCGCCGTCCTGCACCTGAACCGCACCGACCAGACGGCCGTTACGTTCGTTGCTGACCATGGCGATAACGCCCTGACCGCCACGCTTGTACTCAGGGAACTCGGTGATGGCGGTACGCTTTCCATAACCGCGCTCGGAAGCGGTGAGAATCTCGCTGCCTTCTTCCGGGATCAGCATGGAAATCAGCTTCTGACCTTCCGGCAGACGCATACCACGCACACCGCGGGCGGTACGGCCCATGGCGCGAACTTCGGATTCCTTGAAGCGAGTGACCTTGCCGCCGTCGGAGAACAGCATGATCTCCTGCTCGCCGTCGGTGACGGCCGCGGAAATCAGGATGTCGCCTTCGTCCAGCTCCAGCGCGATCAGACCAACGCTACGCTGACGGCTGAAGGCCACCAGCGGGGTCTTCTTGACGGTACCGTTGGCGGTCGACATGAAGATGAACGGCGCCTTCTTGCGATCAGCCGCCTTGATGCGCGCGCGGCGCTCTTCGTCGGTCTCGTTGCTGTTTTCGATTTCTTCTACATCAGCCTCGGCGCCTTCGGCTTCTTCTTCGTCAGCCTGACGCTTCATGGCTTCGAGATCGACCGGCAGCATGGTGGTGATGTATTCGCCCTCGCTCAATGGCAAGAGGTTGACCAGCGGACGACCACGGGCAGCGCGGGACGCTTCCGGGATCTCGTAGGTCTTGAGCCAGTACACCTTGCCCTTGCTGGAGAACAGCAGCAGCGTGGTGTGGCTGTTGGCAACCAGCAGGTGAGCGATGTAGTCCTCATCCTTGACGCCGGTCGCCGATTTGCCTTTACCGCCACGACGTTGAGCCTGGTACGCAGCCAATGGCTGGGTCTTGGCGTAGCCACCGTGGGAAATGGTCACGACGCGCTCTTCTTCCGGGATCATGTCACCCAGGGTCAGATCGAGGCGTGCATCGAGAATTTCGGTACGACGCACATCGCCGTATTCGGCACGGATCACTTCCAGCTCTTCGCGGATCACTTCCATCAAGCGCACGGCGCTGTTGAGGATGCGGATCAGCTCGCCGATCTGGTTGAGGATCTCTTGATACTCGGCCAGCAGTTTCTCGTGTTCCAGACCGGTCAGACGGTGCAGACGCAGTTCCAGAATGGCTTGCGCCTGCTCTGGCGACAGGAAGTATTTGCCTTCACGCAGACCATATTGCGGATCGAGCGTCTCAGGACGGCACGAATCAGCACCGGCGCGCTCAACCATCGCGACCACGGCGGAGGATTCCCACGCGGTCTTGATCAGCGCTTCCTTGGCTTCCGACGGGGTCGGCGAAGCCTTGATCAGGGCGATCACCGGGTCGATGTTCGACAGGGCAACCGCTTGACCTTCAAGGATGTGGCCACGTTCACGGGCTTTACGCAGTTCGAACACGGTACGGCGGGTGACGACTTCGCGGCGGTGACGGACGAAGGCTTCCAGCAGATCCTTGAGGTTAAGGATCCGCGGACGGCCGTCGATCAGCGCGACGATGTTGATGCCGAACACCGCTTGCAGCTGGGTCTGGGCGTAGAGGTTGTTGAGGATCACCTCAGGCACTTCACCGCGACGCAGCTCGATCACGACGCGCATACCGTCCTTGTCGGACTCGTCGCGCAGCTCGGTGATGCCTTCAAGCTTCTTCTCTTTAACCAGCTCGGCGATCTTCTCGATCAGACGCGCCTTGTTCAACTGGTAAGGAAGTTCGGTGATGACGATCTGCTGACGGCCACCGACCTTGTCGATGTCCTCGATGATCGAGCGGGCACGCATGTAAATGCGCCCGCGACCGGTGCGGTAGGCTTCGATGATGCCGGCGCGACCGTTGATGATCGCGGCGGTCGGGAAGTCCGGACCGGGGATGTATTGCATCAGTTCATCGACGGTCAGCTCAGGGTTGTCGATGAGCGCCAGGCAACCGTCGATGACTTCACCGAGGTTGTGCGGCGGAATGTTGGTCGCCATGCCCACGGCGATACCGCTGGAGCCGTTGACCAGCAGGTTGGGAATCCGCGTCGGCATGACCGCCGGGATCATCTCGGTGCCGTCGTAGTTCGGCACCCAGTCCACGGTTTCCTTGTGCAGGTCGGCCAGCAGCTCGTGCGCCAGTTTGGTCATGCGCACTTCGGTGTATCGCATGGCCGCGGCGTTGTCGCCGTCCACCGAACCGAAGTTGCCCTGACCGTCGACCAGCAGGTAGCGCAGGGAGAAAGGCTGAGCCATGCGGACGATGGTGTCGTACACCGCAGTATCACCGTGCGGGTGATACTTACCGATCACGTCACCGACAACACGGGCAGATTTCTTGTACGGCTTGTTGTAGTCGTTGCCCAGCTCGCTCATCGCGAACAGTACGCGACGGTGCACGGGCTTGAGGCCATCGCGCGCATCCGGCAGTGCACGGCCGACGATCACGCTCATCGCGTAGTCGAGGTAGGACTGCTTCAGCTCGTCTTCGATATTGACCGGGAGGATTTCTTTGGCCAGTTCGCCCATGAGAAGCCTGATTCCTTTTTCTGGTGAAACTTCGTCATATCCATGTGGGAGCAACGAAGCTCGTCGGGCACGGCAGAGTGCCGTGCGCCGACTTACGACAAATCAACATTCCGGAGAGTGGATTTGCGCAGTAAAGACAGCTCCGTGGAGCGGCCTCGGAAAACGCCGGATGTTATCACAAAGGCCGCCACGCACCTATCCCCCAGACGCGCATGGAGCATAGTTAGTTGACTGGTGACAGGCTTAACGGGGACGAGAGAGGCTCAGAGCTTCTTTGAATGCAGAATTCGGGCTTGGTTTGAGGATGTTTATTGACTTTTAGGGCTTCATCGCTGGCAAGCCAGCTCCCACAGGATCGGCGGCGAGCACAAAACCTGTGGGAGCGAGCCTGCTCGCGAAGAGGTCAACGCAAACGTCAAGCCAATCAATGCAGGCGCTTGCGGCACATCAACTGGGCCATTTTCGCCGTATCCGGCCGCTCGACGATGCCCTTTTCGGTAACGATCGCATCGATCAGATCCGCCGGTGTCACATCAAACACCGGGTTGAACGCCTCAACGTCAGCGCCAACACGCTTGCCGCCGACTTCCAGCAATTCGGCACCATCGCGCTCTTCAATCGGAATTTCGTCGCCGCTGGCCAGATTCATGTCGATGGTCGAACTCGGCGCCACCACCATGAAACGCACACCGTGATGCATGGCGTTGACCGCCAGTTGATAAGTGCCGATCTTGTTGGCCACGTCGCCATTGGCGGTGATCCGGTCAGCACCGACGATCACCCAGGTCACGCCTTTGGTTTTCATGATGTGCGCGGCGGCAGAATCGGCATTCAGGGTGACCGGGATGCCTTCGTTGGCCAGCTCCCATGCTGTCAGGCGCGAGCCCTGAAGCCACGGCCGGGTTTCGTCGGCATAAACGCGCTCGACCATGCCCTCGAGAAATGCCGCACGAATGACCCCAAGCGCCGTACCAAAACCACCCGTCGCCAGAGCGCCGGTATTGCAATGGGTGAGAATCGCCTGAGCGTTGCCCTGATGTTTGCGGATCAGATCGACGCCGAGCTGGGCCATGGTCAGGTTGGCCTCGCGATCACTTTCGTGGATGGCGATGGCCTCGGCTTCCAGTGCTGCCAGCGGATCGGCATTGCCTTTGAGGCGATCGAGCCGATCGTGCATGCGGCCCAGCGCCCAGAACAGGTTGACCGCCGTCGGCCGGGAATCGGCCAGCAGGGCAAAATCCTCTTCCAGCGCGGCGTACCAGTCGCCACCTTCGGCCACCCGCGTACGCGCCGCGAGGACGATGCCATAAGCCGCACTGATGCCGATCGCCGGTGCGCCCCGCACCACCATCGAACGGATCGCCTCGGCCACGCCGGCAGCGCTGGTGTAAGCGATCCAGGTTTCCTCGAACGGCAAAATACGCTGATCCAGCAGGTGGAGCGCGCCATCTCGCCAATCGATGGCCTTTACTTTCTCCGCAGCCAACAGTCGATCGCGCATCCCACACCCCGCACTCATGAACAAAAGCCGCCGATTATAGCGATCCCCCCGCGAAGACGCTCGGGTATACTTCGCCATCCTTTACAAAAGCACTGGAACCGACCCTCGATGCCGAAACCTGTCCTTGCGCTCGACTTATTATTGCTGCCAACCTGGCTGGTACCCGTCGAACCCGCAGGCGTTGTGCTCAAGGAGCATGGCCTGGGCATCCGCGACGGTCGCATCGTGTTTATCGGCCCGCGCAGCGACGCACTGAAGTGTAACGCCGCTGAAGTGCGCGAATTGCCCGGCGTCCTGCTCAGCCCCGGTCTGATCAACGCTCACGGCCATGCGGCAATGACGCTGTTCCGTGGCCTGGCCGATGATCTGCCGCTGATGACCTGGCTGGAAAACCACATCTGGCCGGCCGAAGCCAAATGGGTCGATGAAGACTTCGTTCGTGACGGTACCGATCTGGCCATCGCCGAGCAGATCAAGGGCGGCATCACCTGCTTTTCGGACATGTATTTTTTCCCCAAAGTCGCCAGCGAACGCGTGCATGACAGTGGCATTCGCGCGCAGATCGCCATTCCGATCCTCGACTTCCCGATTCCCGGCGCCTCCAGCGCCGATGAGGCCATTCGCCAAGGTGTCGAGCTGTTCGGCGATCTGAAGCATCACGAGCGCATCAAGATCACCTTCGGCCCTCATGCACCCTACACCGTCGGCGACGAAAATCTCGAGAAAATCCGCGTGATCGCCGAGGAGCTGGATGCGTCGATTCACATGCACGTCCACGAAACGGCGTTCGAAGTGCAGCAAGCGGTCGAGCAACGCGGTGAACGGCCGCTGGCCCGCCTAGGCCGACTGGGCCTGCTCGGGCCGCGCTTCCAGGCTGTGCACATGACGCAGATCAGCGATGACGACCTGGCGTTGCTGGTAGAAAGCAACACCAGCGTGATCCACTGCCCGGAATCGAACCTCAAACTGGCCAGCGGCTTCTGCCCGGTCGAGCGTTTGTGGCAGGCTGGTGTGAATGTCGCGGTCGGCACCGATGGTGCGGCGAGCAACAATGACCTCGACCTGCTTGGCGAAACCCGTACCGCAGCGCTACTGGCCAAAGCTGTCGCCGGTTCTGCCACTGCGCTCGACGCCCATCGTGCGTTGCGCATGGCCACGCTCAACGGTGCTCGGGCACTGGGAATCGAGGCGCAGGTTGGCTCGCTGGAAATCGGCAAAGCCGCGGACATCGTCGCCTTCGACCTGTCCGGCCTGGCGCAGCAGCCGATCTATGACCCGGTTTCGCAGCTTATATATGCCACCGGGCGCGATTGCGTGAAACACCTGTGGGTCGCCGGCAAACAACTGCTCGACGACCGCCGCCTGACGCGCATGGATGAACAGCAACTGGGCGCCACCGCCCGGGCTTGGGGCCAGCGCATCAGCGGCCACACCGAATCGTAAACACCTCGCAGCCAACCCGCGGGGCTACAGCCTTTTTCAAGTTTTAGAGGATTGAACCATGAGCAACGTCGACCACTCCGAAATCGCCAAATTCGAAGCCCTGGCCCATCGCTGGTGGGACCGTGAAAGCGAGTTCAAACCGCTGCACGACATCAACCCGCTGCGGGTCAACTGGATTGACGAACGGGTCAATCTGGCCGGCAAGAAAGTCCTCGACGTCGGTTGCGGCGGCGGCATCCTCAGTGAAGCCATGGCCCAGCGCGGTGCCACCGTCATGGGCATCGACATGGGCGAGGCGCCGTTGGCGGTCGCGCAGTTGCATCAACTGGAGTCCGGCGTCAGCGTCGAGTACCGCCAGATCACCGCCGAAGACCTGGCCGAGGAAACGCCCGAGCAGTTCGACGTCGTGACCTGCCTGGAAATGCTCGAACACGTGCCTGATCCATCGTCGGTCATCGCCGCTTGCTACCGCATGGTCAAGCCGGGCGGCCAGGTGTTCTTTTCGACCATCAACCGCAACCCGAAGGCGTACCTGTTCGCGATCATCGGCGCCGAATACATCATGAAGCTGCTGCCGCGCGGCACCCACGACTTCAAGAAATTCATTCGTCCGTCCGAGCTGGGTGCCTGGAGCCGCCTGGCCGGCCTGACCGTCAAGGACATCATCGGCCTGACCTACAACCCGCTGACCAAGCACTACAAACTGGCCAACGACGTTGACGTCAACTACATGATCCAGACCCTGCGCGAGGAATAAGCCGATGGCCATCAGAGCAGTTCTTTTCGACATGGACGGCACTCTGCTCGACACCGCGCCGGACTTCATTGCCATCTGCCAGGCGATGCGCGCGGATCGCGGCTTGCCGCCGATCAACGACAAGCACATCCGCGACGAGATTTCCGGTGGCGCCAAAGCCATGGTCGCGGTGACGTTCTCGATGGACCCGGAGTCGCCGGGCTTTGAGGAACTGCGTCTGGAGTTCCTTGAGCGCTACCTCGTCGGTTGCGCGGTGCACAGCAAACTGTTCGACGGCATGAGCGAACTGCTGGCCGACATCGAACAGGCCAACCTGATCTGGGGCGTGGTCACCAACAAGCCTGTGCGTTTCGCCGAGCCGATCATGCAGCAACTGGGGTTGGCCGAGCGCTCGGCGCTGCTGATCTGCCCGGATCACGTGAAGAACAGCAAGCCGGATCCGGAGCCGCTGATTCTCGCGTGCAAGATGCTTGATCTGGATCCATCGACCGTTCTGTTTGTGGGCGATGATCTGCGCGATATCGAGTCGGGGCGCGATGCCGGGACCAAAACGGCCGCGGTAACCTACGGCTACATCCATCCGGACGACAACCCGCGGCATTGGGGCGCGGATGTGGTGGTGGATCATCCGCTGGAGTTGCGCAAGGTGCTGGATAGCGCGCTCTGCAGCTGCTGATCAAAGTCAAAAGATCGCCGCCTGTGGCAGCTCCTACAGGGGAGTTATCCAACTCATGCAGGAGCTGCCGCAGGCGGCGATCTTTTAGCTATTAACGGATTGTGAGGTTTTTATGTTTGATTATTCCGCTCGCCCCGAATTGCTCAAGGATCGGGTCATTCTGGTCACCGGTGCCGGTCGTGGCATTGGCGCGGCCGCCGCGAAAACCTATGCCGCCCATGGCGCCACCGTGCTGCTGCTGGGCAAGACCGAAGCCAATCTGACGCAGGTCTACGACGAAATCGAAGCGGCCGGCCATCCGCAACCAGCAGTCATCCCCTTCAACCTCGAAACCGCCCTGCCCCATCAATACGATGAACTGGCAGCGATGATCGAGAACGAGTTCGGCCACCTCGACGGCCTCCTGCACAACGCCTCGATCATCGGCCCGCGCACGCCGATCGAGCAGTTGTCCGGGGAAAACTTCATGCGTGTCATGCAGGTCAACGTCAACGCCATGTTCATGCTGACCAGCACGCTGCTGCCGCTGCTCAAGCTGTCGCAGGATGCGTCGGTGGTGTTTACCTCCAGCAGCGTTGGTCGCAAGGGCCGTGCTTACTGGGGCGCGTACGGTGTGTCGAAATTTGCCACCGAAGGCCTGATGCAAACCCTGGCGGATGAGGTCGACGGCGTGGCGCCGGTGCGCTCCAACAGCATCAACCCGGGCGGCACCCGCACCAGCATGCGAGCACAGGCCTATCCCGGAGAAAACCCGCTGAACAATCCGACCCCGGAGGACATCATGCCGGTCTACCTCTACTTGATGGGCCCCGACAGCACCGGTATCAACGGCCAGGCATTCAACGCACAGTAATGCCATACGTCGCATTTGTAGCCGCGGCGGATTACTGCCGCGGCAGTCATTTGCCGCTATCGGCCGTCACAATAAAGTCAAATATCCAGCACCTCCCCTCCTCGCGATTTCACAAGCCATTGATTCATATGGGTTTAAATAAAACCGAACTGAATGGCACGACTTTCGCTCTAATTTCCCACAAAGCATGCCGTGTGAAGGCAGTGGGGCGAGGCCTGGTTCGATAGCTTACTAATCGTCATCAGGCAGACTAAACTTACGCCAAATGTCCTACGGGACTGATGGATCAGTACGACGCGCAGCCCATAGCCGCTCTCACCCAGCCTGTAAGACAGACTTACTGCTTAGGGGCTCACGCCACATGAAATCACCCTCCCAGACCAATGCAATTGACTTTGACAGTGCCAAATTGCAACGCCTGGGCTTCGGTCAGCTTCCTCCACTTCTGGAACGCCCGACCAGCCTGACGCAATTGCGCCAGCAAATGAGCCTGCAATTGCAAACCAGTCTCGAACCGCAACGCATACTCGGTCTGTTTTTCCGCGAGGTTCAACGCCTTGTGCCGCTTGACGCCTTGAGCTACGAGCACAAGGGCAGCGACTTGCGCCTGGAGTTCGGCGCACGCGGCCACCATTCCGTCAGCTACAGCCTGAGCCACGAAGGCGAGCACATGGGCGAAGTGGTGTTCCGCCGCAATCACCGCTTCAACGAGCAGGATCAGGGCAATCTCGAATCGCTACTGTCGTCGCTGCTATACCCGATGCGCAATGCCCTGCTGTACCGAGCAGCCACCCAGAGCGCGTTGCGTGATCCGCTGACCGGCGCCGGCAATCGCATCGCAATGGAGCAGACGCTGCAACGCGAGATCGAGATGTCTCGACGGCATGTGCAGCCGCTGTCGGTGTTGATGCTGGATATCGACCACTTCAAGCGCGTCAACGACAGTCACGGCCACAGCGCAGGAGATGACGTGCTTAAAGCCGTAGCTGCGTCGATCAAGAGCCAGTTGCGCAACGTCGACATGGTCTTTCGTTATGGCGGGGAAGAGTTTCTGATCATGCTGTCCAACACCAGCCGGGAAGCGGCAGCGATGGTTGGCGAGCGTCTGCGTTATGCGGCGCAAGCGGCAGAGTATTACGCCGATGGTCAACTGATCGAGCTGACGGTCAGCCTGGGTTGCTCCACCCTGCTACCGGGTGAATCGGCAGAAAGCCTGTTGCGCCGCGCGGACAGTGCGCTGTACGTGGCCAAGCGTGAGGGGCGTAATCGGTTGGCAATGGCGGGCTGAATCCTTCCAGACAGCACAAAACAGTGTGGGAGCGAGCCTGCTCGCGAAAGCGCTGTGTCAGTCAACCGAGTGCTGACTGACACGCCCTCTTCGCGAGCAGGCTCGCTCCCACATTAGCTTTTGGCGAAGCCGGTAATCAGTTTTCGAGCACGGCCCTGCGCTCACGGCTTACCAGCAAGCGTTCGGACGTTTCCAACTGCATGCACCGCTCCAGGAACAGGTACATGTAGTCGTAGCTCTTGCAGATGGCCTGACGCAATTCGATCTGCAAGGCCTCGCTCGGGCTCATGCCCGCCAGGGTGCAGATGATTTCCAGCGCCTCCCATGGGTGAGCATCGTCGTACTGGGCGTGCATCTTCAGCCATTTCATCGCACGCTTGCGATCCTCTTCAGGGAATGCCGCAGCGTACACGCCATTGGAACAGACCAGCGCCGACCACTCCCCGGTCGCGCCTTCGATGGCGTAGTTGGTTGCGGCGATGGCCACAATCAGTGAATCGGCGGAACTGGTATGCCAGCACCAATGACTCAAGGCATGCAGTTCAGGCGGCACATGCTGGGCCTGAAGATCTTCAAGGCTTACACCGTGCGCGCGACTCCAGTGCACCCAATAATCGGCGTGATTGAGTTCGACGCGAATGTTGCGCATCAGCCAGCGCCGCGCCATGTCTTCGCCGGGGTGACGGGCGAATCTGGTCTTGGTCAGGTTCTGCGCCATGTACAAGGCGAACTGCTCAACGACCGGCCAGCCCCCGATCAGGTACTGGCGCATGGTTTTGGCGCTGAGTTTGTTATCACGCATGCGCAGGTAAAGTTCATGTTCGACAACCCGGCGCTTGCTCTCGCTGCAATCATCTATCAGCTGCTGTGCCCAGCCTGGATAACTTGCGGCTTCCATGAGTGGTCCGGTTCGGTTGAATGTGTCGATCACTGTTCGGCTCCTTTTGATTTGTGATTGTAAGGATCGGCGAGAGATTTCAACGGAACGTGCCAGGCGCTTTGAATAACAGTGGTTGCGGTCTGGCGGGCCGACTTTGCAAACTGTTACAGGTAAACAATTGCGGACGCTCAATAACATAACCTTGTGCGTAATCCACACCAATTTCAAGCAATGCCTGCTCGATCTGAGTTGTTTCAACAAACTCGGCAATTGTCTGCTTACCCATGACATGCCCGATGTGATTGATCACTTCGACCATTGCGCGGTTAATCGGGTCGTCCAGCATATCCTTTACGAAACTCCCGTCGATCTTCAGGAAGTCTACAGGCAAATGTTTCAGATAAGCGAATGAAGACATTCCGGCACAAAAATCATCCAGAGAGAAGTAGCAACCTAAGCCTTTGAGTTCATTAATAAATCTAATTGCACTGCCCAAGTTTGAAATTGCACTGGTTTCAGTAATTTCAAAACAAATCATTTCAGGCGGTATTGAATAGTTAACAAACTGCTCGCGCAGAAAGTTCAAAAACGCGTCATCTCCTATAGTAATGCCTGACAGATTAATCGCACACATCGCTAATGGGCCTTCATGTTCTTGCGCAATACATTGAGCAATCACCTTGAACACGTTTTGCACTACCCAGCGATCCAGCTGACTCATCAAGCCATAACGTTCTGCAGCAGGAATGAAACTGTCGGGCAGAATCATTCGCCCGGCTTCATCATGCAGACGCAGGAGAATCTCAATGTGCCCGCCCTTGCCCTCACTTGGTTTGAGGGGGGAGATTTCCTGGGCAAAGAGGCAAAAACGGTCCTCTTCCAGCGCCATGTGCAAACGCTGCACCCAAGCCATTTCACCGAAGCGCAGCGACAGTTCGGAGTCGTCGGCGTGATAGACCTGCACCCGGTTGCGGCCCTTTTCCTTGGCCATGTAGCAGGCCATATCTGCTGCTCGCAGCGAGGTTTCGAGGGTCGTCGGGATTTGCGTGATATGCACCAGGCCGATACTGACCGTGGTCTGGAATGGTCGCCCTTTCCATACAAAATGCAGGTTCTGCACGGTATGACGCAGTACCTCGGCAATTTTCTCCGCCGCCTCCGGCGAGCAGTTCTGCAGCAGAATACCGAACTCGTCACCGCCAAGCCGCGCCAGCGTATCGCCCTCGCGCAGGCCTGATTGCAGCAGCGTGCAGATGTGTCGCAACAGTTCATCGCCCGCCGCATGGCCGCAGGTGTCGTTGACCAGTTTGAACTGGTCCAGATCGAGGAACATCAATGCGTGCCGCCCCGCTTGCCGCGTAAGGGTGTGCAGCGCCTGCTCCAGGCGATATTCGAACTCGCGGCGGTTGGCCAGCCCCGTCAGTGCATCGTGGGTGGCCTGCCAGGAGAGATTGGCGATGTATTGGCGTTCCTGGGTCATGTCGTGCAGCACCAGCACCGTGCCGCTGACCTTGCCCGCATTGCGGATCGGCGCGCCCACCAGCGTCACCGACAACGTGCTGCCGTCCAGGCGCTGGATCAGCTTTGAGTGTTCGCTGCCGCCACCGAGTTGACCGCTGAGAATGTGTTCGATCAGCGTCAGACCTTCGGCCTGGGCGTTGTCATCAAGCAAATTGAACAGCGCCGCCAGCGGCAGACCGGCGGCCTGTTCGGCTTTCCAGTGGGTCATGGCTTCGGCGGCGGGGTTCATGTAATCGATGGCCCCCGTCACGTCGGTGGTGATGACGCCATCGCCGATCGATTGCAGGGTGACCTGCGCGCGATCCTTTTCCAATTGCAGCGCCTCGGCAAAGGCGTGGCGCTGCTTGAGCAATTTCTGGGTGCGCAACAAGGCCAGCACGATCAGCCCCAGTGCCGTGGCCAGGTTGATCGCCAGCAACAGTCGCAGGATCATCCGCGAGCCTTCGCCCAAGGCATCACTGAAGGCTTTCGCCGCCGGAGTCACGGCATCATTGATCGCAAAGATCTGCGCCTTCCAGCGCAGGATATCGGCACTGCTGGCGGTATTCTCGGAAATACTGCGGTGCATCTCGCGCGCGAGATCATCCAGCTCGATCAGATAAGCGTCACCCACCGTCCAGCGGTCGATGGCAGTCTCCAGGTAACTGAAATGACGGAAGTTGAGGTACAGCCAGATCACGCTGGAGACGTCGTCCGGATGGTTGCCACCCTTGAGGATGCCTTCGCGCGCAGCGGCCAGGTCCGGCGGTTGGCGGTCCAGCGCCAGACGCAGCTGATGACCGCCCTGGGGGACGCCAATCGCGGTCTGGTATTTGAGGAATATCTTTTCGTCGCGACTGTCTGCGTACAGATTGAGGTAGTAGATGGCATCTTTCTGGCCCTTGGACCAGAGACTTTCCCCCGCAACGTAGCCGCGAACGGCCGACAGCACGTAAAGGCTCACGCCCCCCAATAACGCTTGAAACAACACGACGGCAATAAATGGCCAGACGATGCCCAACAATCGTGGCGTTCCGAAAGTCCGCTTTTGCTCCATGAGATCCCTTGCGCAAGTACTGCCAGATGAACAACCGGAAAATCCTGCTCCTGACAGCTCAGCCTAGGCTAATTTTTGATATGCCAAAGGGACAGCTCGCCCGTCTGCAACGCTGATCGTGCAACCGACTGATCTTTAGAGGCTTTCCGAGCAGGTTTACTCAATGATATTCACACACTGAGGGCAAAAAAGGGCAAGAAACTCAGGGGCGCTGAATCTGCTGCAAATGACCATACAATTTGGCGTACAGCCCGCCGTCGGCAATCAACTGCTGGTGATCGCCATCTTCGGCCACTTGTCCGCCGTCGAATACCAGCACCCGATCAGCCTGCTTCACTGCCGATAACCGGTGCGCGATGATCAGCGTGGTGCGGCCATGTAGGAAACGCGCCATGGCTTGATGCAGGTTGTATTCGGTGGCGGCGTCGAGGGCCGAAGTGGCCTCGTCGAGGATCACCACTTTTGGCTCGGCGAGGATCATCCGTGCAATTGCCAGGCGCTGGCGCTGGCCACCAGACAAGCGCACGCCGGAACGGCCAACGATGCTGTCGAGTCCATCCGGCAAGGCGCGGATCGCGGGTTCGAGCTGAGCGATTTCCAGCGCCTGCCAGCAGGCTTCGTCGCTGCGCGTGCGGCCCATCGTCAAGTTGGCGCGTACGGTGTCATTGAACAGCGCCGGATGCTGCAACACCACCGCGACGTTTTCCCGAACCGTCTCCAGACCGATTTCCTGCTGGGTCGAACCGCCGAAGCGAATCGTCCCGGCCAGCGGCGTGTACAGCCCCAGAAGCAATTGCACCAGGGTGCTTTTACCACCGCCACTGGCGCCGACAATCGCGACTTTCTCACCGGGCGCGATGGACAGGTTCAACTGATCCAGCACCGGTTCATCGCCGTAACCGAAGCTCAGGCCTTGCACCTCGATGCCCACGGTATCGCGGCCCTTGAACGGATCGACGCCGCCCGGATACTGCGGCTCATCGGCCCGCGCCAGCAGTTCGTTGATCCGCGCCAGCGCCCCGCCCGCCGCGTAATAGGCGTATTGCAGGTTGAGCAGTTGCTCCACCGGGCCGATCATGAACCACAGGTAACTGAACACCGCGAGCATCTGGCCGATCGACAGGTCGGAGAACAGCACGGTGAGCATCGCCGCGGCGCGAAAGATGTCGATACCGAACTGGAACAGCAGGCCACTGGCACGGTTGGAGGCGTCGGTTTTCCATTGCGAGTTGATCGCGTAGTTACGCACCTCCTGCGCCCGCAAACCGAGCCGGCCGAGGAAGAAACCCTGACGGTTGCCCGCCCGCACTTCCTGAATCGAGTCGAGGGTTTCGCTCAGCGCCTGGGTGAAACGCGCGGTGCTGTCGTTCTCGAGTTTCTTCAGGTGTTTGACGCGTTTGCCCAACTGCACCGTGGCGTAGATCACCAAAGGGTTGAACAGCAGAATCAGCAGCGCCAGTTTCCAGTGCATCCACATCAGGATGCTCGCGGTGCCGACCAGCGTCAGCATCGCCACCAGAAACCGGCTGAGGGTTTCACCGACAAACTTGTCGAGGGTGTCGAGATCGGTGACCAGATGGGTGGTCACCGTGCCGCTGCCCAGACTTTCATATTCGGCGAGGGAAATACGCTTCAGCCGTTCGATCAAGCGCACGCGGATGCGATAGACGATGTCATTGGCCAAACGCGCAAACAGCCGCGACTGCAACACGCCAAAGCCCAACGCGCCGCAACGCAGGGTCAAGGTGACCACCAGCATCAGGCCGATATAGCCCGCCGCTTGCTGCCACATCGTCGGTAACAGGTGATTCATCACCTTCAGCGCCGCATCGCCGTGGCCAAGCAGGACTTCGTCCACCAGCAATGGCAGCAGCAACGGAATCGGCACGCTGCACAGCGTGGCCAGAACGGCGACGCCGTTGGCGATCCACAGGGATTTTTTGTGAGTGAGTGCCAGTCGCCGGACTTCTGCCCAGCTCAGCCGGTCGATACGCTTTGCGGCTGGCGTGTCATCGGCCCGGTCAGGCACAGGCTGCGCGCTCCAGCCATCGGCCCAGCAATGGCGACAGCTCACTGAGCGGTTGATAACCGTTGGTCAGCAATGCCAGCTGGCCGTTGCGTTCGGCGAGCAGCGTGGGGAAACCGGCGATGCCGAGATCCTGCACCCAGCTGAAATCGGCCTGAGTGGCTTTGTGTTGATCGGCATGGTCGAACAACGCAGCGAACTCGATGCGCGGCACGCCCGCCTGCTCCGCCAACTCGACCAGTACGCTGGCCTGAGTGACATCGCGACCTTCAGCGTAAAACGCCTGCTGGATAAGTCCGACCAGTTTCCACGCACAATCCGGCGCCAAGCTGCGTGCAGTGACAATCGCACGGCAGGCCGGCTCGGTGTCGTAGACAAAACCCTCGGGCAACGCACCGTCAAGCTTGAACGGCTGACCCGTGGCCTCGGTGACCGCTTGCCAGTGTTCAAGAATGTAGCGGCGGGTGGTCGGCTCCAGCGCCGAACCGCTGCCGGTGCGCAATCCGCCCACCACCAGATGCAGCTCGACCCCGGCTGCCTGCGCTTGCTCGACCAGTGCCTTGGCCACCGGAGCAAATCCCCAGCACCAGGAACACATCGGATCCATCACATAGAGCAGGCGCGCAGACATGGTTAAGCCTCGGTGGATGCTTGCTTGTAGTTAAAGCCGATCGGGTGCGGCTGGTTGCGGGCCTTGGCCAGTTCGATCTGCTTCTGCCGGTCGATGGCGCTGCGGCGAGTCTTCTCGCTCAGCGTGTTCCAGCAATGCGGGCAACTGATGCCAGCGACGTAGTGCTCGGAGGTGCGATCTTCAACGCTGACCGGTGTGCGGCAAGCATGACATTGATCGTAGTCGCCTTCGGTGAGGTCGTGGCGCACAGTCACCCGGTTGTCGAACACAAAGCAGTCGCCCTGCCACTTGGTTTCTTCCTGCGGCACCTCTTCGAGGTACTTCAGAATGCCGCCCTTTAGGTGGTAAACCTCTTCAAAGCCTTCGCCCAGCATGTAGCTCGATGCCTTTTCGCAGCGGATGCCACCGGTGCAGAACATTGCGACCTTCTTGTGCACGGCCGGGTCGAAGTGCGCTTTGATGTAGTCGGGGAATTCGCGAAAACTGGTGGTTTTCGGATCGATGGCGCCTTCGAATGTGCCGATCGACACTTCGTAATCGTTGCGCGTGTCGATCAACAGCACTTCAGGGTCGCTGATCAACGCGTTCCAGTCTTGCGGATCAACGTAGGTGCCGACCTTTTTGTTCGGGTCGACGCCGTCAACACCGAGGGTGACGATCTCTTTCTTCAGTTTGACCTTGGTGCGGTAGAACGGCTGCTCGTCGCAGTACGACTCTTTGTGGTCGATGTCGATCATGCGCGGGTCGTTCTTCAGCCAGGCGAGCAGGCCATCGATGCCTTCGCGAGTGCCGGAAACCGTGCCGTTGATGCCTTCTTCGGCAATCAGCAAGGTGCCTTTGATGCCGTTGTCGACCATCGCTTGCAGCAGCGGCTCGCGCAGGTTGACGTAATCTTCGAGGGTGACGAACTTATACAGTGCCGCCACGACAATCGGTTGTGTCATGGGTATTTCTCCAGGTGGCTACCCTCGTAAAGGGTGAACCGGATGCGAAAAAAAACGCGCCGGGTGAGCGGCGCGTTGCGGATTCTAGCAAAAAAGCAGCTTCGAGCGGCGAGCTTCCAGCGACAAGCCAAAACCTGTCCGCCATTGCCTTGCAGCTTACCGCTTGAAGCTTATCGCTGCTTTCCTCCGGCACAGGTTGGCGACGCGGGGGCGGCGCCAGTCTCTGCCCATTCCTGCGGGGTGTAGGTGTGCAGCGCCAACGCATGGAACTCGCCCATCAGCTCGCCGAGCGTGCCGTAGACTTTCTGGTGGCGCTTGACCCGGCTCAGCCCTTCGAACTGCGCGCTGACTACCACGGCCTTGTAGTGAGTCTGTAACCCACGACTGTGCATATGGCTTTCATCCAGCACTTGCAGATGCTCAGGCTGAAGTAGCGCCAGCGTGGATTCGATGCGTTGTTGCATGGTCATCACGAACTCCGCTTACTTCTTCTTGGCCGCAGGAGCTGCAGGGGCCAGCTCTTTGGTCATGTCTTCCAGCAGCTTGTTGACTACCGGCACGGCGCTTTCCAGCTTGGCCTGCGTCATCTGGGCCGATTGCTGAGTCAGCTGCGGCATTTTTTCCAGGACTTTCTTGCCCAGTGGCGACTTGTAGAAAGCGACGAGGTCCTTGAGTTCGGACTCGCTGAAGTTGGTGGTGTAGAGCTTGACCATGTCCGGCTTGAGCTTGTTCCAGCCGATGGCCTGGTCCAGCGCAGCGTTAGCCTTGGCCTGATAGGTTTCCAGCACGGCTTTCTTGGCTTCCGGGGCTTTGGTCTGCTCAAAACGCTGGGCAAACATTTGCTGTACTTGCATGTACACCGGGGTGCCCAGTTTGTCAGCGTGCGCCAGAGTCAGGAAAGCTTCGGCACTGGCGTTGTGGCTGGCGGTATCGGCGAGGGCCTGGCCGCTGGCGCAAACCAGGGCTACTGCGGTACAGATGGCACGAAGACGAGTCATCGAGTTTCCTTTTCAGCTAGGCGAGGTAAAACCCCAAGGGCGCCCATTCTGCGCCTAACATTCATCGCGGCTCAACCCCCAAAGCCTTGCCGCGCTTGATTGGCGGGGTTTTACCGGTCAACAATCGATTCGAGGGAACCACCAGGGCCGACACCGGCCTAAACTGCGCAAACAGACCAACAGGAGTGTGCACGATGAGCCGTATCGAAACCGACAGCCTGGGCCAGATCGAGGTCCCGGACGACGCATACTGGGGTGCTCAGACGCAACGCTCGCTGATCAACTTCGCCATTGGCCAGGAACGCATGCCGCTGCCGGTACTGCACGCCCTGGCCCTGATCAAGAAAGCCGCCGCGCGGGTCAACGACCGCAACGGTGACCTGCCCGCCGACATTGCCCGCCTGATCGAGCAGTCTGCCGACGAAGTCCTCGACGGCCAGCACGACGACCAGTTCCCGCTGGTGGTCTGGCAGACCGGCAGCGGCACTCAAAGCAACATGAACGTCAACGAAGTGATCGCCGGTCGTGCCAACGAACTGGCCGGCAATCCACGCGGCGGCAAGACCCCGGTCCACCCGAACGATCACGTCAATCGCTCGCAAAGCTCCAACGACTGCTTCCCCACTGCCATGAGCATCGCCACGGTCAAAGCCGTGCAAGAGCAGTTGCTGCCCTCGATTGCCGAGCTGTCAGGTGGCTTGGCTGAACTGGCAGCACGGCACATGAAACTGGTGAAAACCGGCCGCACGCACATGATGGACGCGACGCCGATTACCTTCGGTCAGGAATTGTCGGGCTTCATAGCGCAACTGGATTACGCCGAGCGAGCGATCCGCGCGGCACTGCCGGCGGTGTGTGAACTGGCGCAGGGCGGTACCGCCGTCGGTACCGGGCTGAATTCGCCGCACGGTTTTGGCGAGGCCATTGCGGCAGAGCTCGCTGCGTTGTCCGGCCTGCCCTTCATCACCGCGCCGAACAAATTTGCCGCGCTGGCCGGTCATGAACCGCTGACCAGTCTGTCCGGCGCGTTGAAAACCCTCGCCGTGGCCCTGATGAAAATCGCCAACGACCTGCGCTTGCTCGGCTCGGGCCCCCGCGCAGGTTTCGCTGAAGTGCGCTTGCCGGCCAACGAGCCGGGCAGCTCGATCATGCCGGGCAAGGTCAATCCGACCCAGTGCGAAGCGCTGTCGATGCTCGCCTGCCAGGTGCTGGGCAATGACGTGACGATCGGCATTGCCGCGAGCCAGGGCCACTTGCAGTTGAACGTGTACAAACCGGTGATCATCCACAACCTGCTGCAATCGATCCGCTTGCTCAGTGACGGTTGCAGCAACTTCCAGCAGCACTGCATCGCAGGACTCGAGCCGGATGCGCAGGTCATGGCCCAGCATCTGGAGCGCGGTCTGATGCTGGTGACGGCGTTGAACCCGCACATCGGTTATGACAAGTCCGCAGAAATCGCCAAGAAGGCTTATAGCGAAGGTCTGACCTTGCGCGAAGCGGCGCTGGAGTTGGGCTATCTGACTGATGAAGAGTTTGATGCCTGGGTGCGGCCGGAGAACATGATCGAGGCTGGCGCCAAGGGCTAGAAGCAAAAAGATCGCAGCCTGCGGCAGCTGCTACAGGGGAACGCATTCCAACTGTAGGAGCTGCCGCAGGCTGCGATCTTTTGACCTTCAAGCCATCCGCAGCCGCCGCGCCTTGAGCCCGGCAATCAACGAAGGCCCCAACGCCACCAGCGCCGAACCCAGCACCACCAGCACCGCCCCGCCATACCCAAGCGCATTGATCTGCTCGGCATGCACGTATTCCGGCCAGATCCCGGCCGCAATCGCCACCGCCACGAACGTCACCAACGGCGTGATCGCCAGCGTCGCACTGACCCGCGAAGCCTCCCAATGCGCCAGCGCTTCGGCAAACGCGCCGTAGGCAATCAGCGTGTTCATGCAGCACGCCAGCAGCAGCCAGCCCTGCACCGGGCTCAACTCAAGCGCTTCGAGTGGATGCACCCAGGGTGTCAGCAACAACGCGCAAAACAGGTAAATCACCATCATCACCTGCAACGAATTCCACACCGACAGCAATTGCTTCTGGCCCAAGGCGTAGAACGTCCACACGGTCGATGCCAACAGCACCAGCAATACGCCCGCGGTGTAATCCGATAATGAGGTCAGCAACTCCGCGAGCCGCTGATTGAAAAACAGCACAAAACCGATCAGCAACACCGCCAGGCCAATGCCCTGCCCGATGCTGAAACGCTCCTTGAACACAAACAGACTGGCGATCAGCAACATGATCGGGCCCATCTGCACCACCAGTTGCGCGGTGCCGGGGCTGAGCAGGTTAAGCCCCATCAGGTACAGCACGTAGTTGCCGACCAGCCCGAGCACCGCCATCAGCACCAGCCAGCCGCCCTTGGGCCCGAGCACTTTGCGGCTTGGCAGGCGCTTGACCGCGGCCAGGTAAATGAACAGGCAGCCGCCGGACACCAGCAGACGAAACCAGGTCACCGTGACCGGGTCCATCACCAGCAACACCTGTTTGAGTTTGATCGGCAGGATGCCCCACAGAAACGCCGTCAGCAGCGCCAGGAACAAACCGTAGGCCCAGCGCCCAGATGAAATGTGCATGCGAACCCCAAAGCCTGCTGACTGGAGCGCTCATTCTAGGCCTCGCGCCTGATGCAACACAGGGACAGTTAGAGCCGGGCCGCAAATGAAACTGTACAGGTCGCTGCATCAAGTTGACGCAACGCCGTTGATCGGCTGATCAGGCGGGCCAAGTGGTTCAGACATAAGCTCATTCGATCCAGCCCAAGCGTTGCATCAGCAGGGAGACCGATCATGTTAGGCATGCGCGCCCAAGACCCCGCCCCCGCCACGCACTTTCGCAGTGACCGAGTGTGTCGGGTCAATGGTGAACTGTTTTTCAGCACCCGGGAAAATACCCTTGAGGGGCCGTTTGACAGCCATGAGAAGGCTGAGCAGGAGATAAAGGCCTACATCGCGCGGATGCAACTTCAGGATTCCAACCGCTGATCCTTGGTGAATTCATTCGCGAGCAGGCTCGCTCCCACAGGGAACTGCATTCCAATGTGGGAGCGAACCTGCTCGCGAAAGCGGTAGATCATTCAACACATTTTTCTGCGTTTAAAGCACCGCCTCAAACAACCCCGTCGCTCCCATCCCGCCGCCCACGCACATGGTGACGATGCCGTAACGCAAGTTACGCCGCTGCAACTCCCGCACCAGATGCCCGACCTGCCGCGACCCGGTCATGCCGAACGGGTGGCCGATGGAAATCGAGCCGCCATTGACGTTGTATTTGTCGTTATCGATCTCCAGCCGATCACGGCTGTACAGGCACTGTGAAGCAAACGCCTCGTTCAACTCCCACAAGTCGATGTCAGCCACCTGCAAGCCCTTGGCCTTGAGCAGTTTCGGCACCGAGAAAACCGGGCCGATGCCCATCTCGTCCGGCTCGCAACCGGCCACGGTGAAACCGCGGAAAAACGCCTTCGGCTTGAGCCCCAGTTGCAGCGCCTTTTCCAGGCTCATCACCAGCGTCATCGACGCGCCGTCGGACAGTTGAGAGGAGTTGCCAGCCGTCACCGAACCATCGTCGGCGAACACTGGTTTCAGCCCGGCAAGGCTTTCATAAGTAGTGTCCGGACGGTTGCAGTCGTCGCGCTCGACGACGCCATCGAGGATCTGCACTTCGCCGCTGTTTTTGTCCTCGACGCGATACTTCACCGCCATCGGCACGATTTCATCGTCGAAAAAACCGGCCGCCTGGGCCTGAGCCGTACGCAACTGACTTTGCAGCGCGTAGCGATCCTGCGCCTCACGGCTGACGCCATAACGACGTGCAACCACTTCGGCGGTCTGGCCCATCGTGTAATAGATACCAGGCGTTTGTTGCTTGAGCAGCGGGTTGATCAGGTGATCGGTGTTAACGCTTTTCATCGTCAGGCTGATCGATTCGACGCCGCCCGCGACGATGATGTCGCTGCAGCCCGAGGCGATCTGGTTGGCGGCAATCGCAATAGCCTGCAAGCCCGAAGAGCAGAAACGATTGAGGGTCATGCCGGCGGTGCCGGTGCCCAGACGCGAGAGCACCGCGACGTTGCGACCGATGTTGTAGCCCTGCGCGCCCTCGTTGGAGCCGGCACCGACGATGCAATCCTCGACACTGGTCGGGTCGATGTCATTGCGTGTCAGCAGCGCGTTGACGCAATGAGCCGCCATGTCATCGGGACGGGTCTGGTTGAACTTGCCGCGAAAGGATTTGGCCAGGCCGGTCCGTACGCTGTCGACGATCACCACTTCACGCATGGCATACCTCATTGTTGTTATCGGTTGAGAGTGGACCTGAGCATAAGTCCACCCCATTACCGACCGCGACAATCATTCACCCCGCGTATGCGTGCCCATCGTTTCAGTCCTTGTGCTTTTTGGCCTTCTTGTCGGATTTCTCGAAGGCTTCTTCCAAAGCAAGGTTGATCGTGCGCAACACTTTGACCCGCGCCCAGCGCTTGTCATTGGCCTCGACCAGCGTCCACGGCGAGATTTCGGTGCTGGTGCGATCAACCATGTCGCCCACTGCGGTGCGATAGGCGTCCCACTTGTCGCGGTTGCGCCAGTCGTCTTCGGTGATCTTGAAGCGTTTGAAGGGAATCTCTTCACGCTCCTGGAAACGCTTCATTTGTGTGTCCTTGTCGATCGCCAACCAGAACTTGACCACGATCACGCCAGCATCGGCGAGCTGCTCTTCAAAGTCGTTGATCTCGCTGTAGGCGCGCAACCAGTCGGCCGGCGGGCAGAAACCCTCGATGCGCTCCACCAAAACCCGGCCGTACCACGAACGATCGAATACGGTGAACTTGCCCCGCGCCGGCAGATGCCGCCAGAAACGCCAAAGATACGGTTGCGCGCGTTCCTCTTCGGTCGGCGCGGCAATCGGCACGATGCCGTATTGGCGCGGATCGAGTGCCGCCGCTACCCGGCGAATCGCCCCGCCCTTGCCCGCCGCATCGTTACCTTCGAACACCGCCACCAAGGCGTGCCGACGCATGCGCTTGTCACGCATCAGCCCGGACAGCCGTGCCTGCTCGGTGATCAATTGTTCTTCGTAGTCTTTCTTTTCCAGGTGTTGGCTGAGGTCCAGGCTGTCGAGCAGGTTCAATTGATCGACCGCAGTGCCCAGCGGCGCGGCGCTGACTTCGTGAGGATGAACGTCCGGACGCTTCAGAGCAGCTTGCAAACCTTCAAGGAGAATCTTGCCCACCGCCAGACTGCGATAGTTGGCATCCGCGCCTTCGATGACGTGCCACGGCGCGTAGTCGCGGCTGGTGCGGCGCAGCACGCGCTCGCCGTATTTGACGAACTTGTCGTAGGTCTGCGATTGCTGCCAGTCCAGCGGGCTGATGCGCCAGCTGTGCAGCGGATCGTCGGCGAGGGCCTTGAGCCGCGCCTTCATCTGTTTTTTGGACAGGTGAAACCAGAACTTGAAGATCAGCGCGCCTTCATCGCAAAGCATCTTTTCCAGACGCTCGGCGCCGGCGATCGCCTGATCCAGCCGCGGGTCCTTGAACAAACCATGCACACGGCCCTGGAGCATCTGGCTGTACCAGTTGCCGAAGAAAATCCCCATCCGCCCCTTGGCCGGCAGCATCCGCCAGTAGCGCCACGCCGGTGGTCGCGCCAGCTCTTCATCCGTCTGCTGGTCGAAGGTGCGCACCTCGATCAGTCGCGGGTCCATCCACTCGTTGAGCAACTTGACCGTCTCGCCCTTGCCCGCGCCTTCGATGCCGTTAATCAACACGATTACCGGGAAACGCTTTTGCTGCTGCAATTCGAACTGGGCTTCGAGCAGTGCTTCACGCAGCGCAGGGACGGCAGCCTCGTAGGTGTCTTTGTCGATGGCATGACCGATTTCAGCGGATTCAAACATTGGACGGCTCCTTCCAGAATTCAGCAAGACTAGCGGATTGGGCACGGATACAGGGCACAAATTCCCACGCCACACAGACCTCCTGATTATGGAGGACCGCGATCTTCCGTGATTCCGTCAAGACGCTAATTGCCATGGATCAAGCGCCCTGCGCCTGATCGGCTAGAATGGCCGCCTTGTCGTTGCCGAGCCTGCCATGAAACCTGTATCGCCCCACGCCCAACTCGACTGGGATGAAAACGGACGCCCGCGTTCACGTGTCTTCGATGACGTGTACTTTTCCGATCAGTCGGGGCTCGATGAAACCCGTTATGTGTTCCTTGAGCAGAACCGTCTGGCTGAGCGTTTTGCGGCACTGCCGGCAGGTGGACGACTGGTTATCGGAGAAACCGGGTTCGGCACCGGGTTGAATTTTCTCTGCGCCTGGCAAGTGTTCGAACAGCATGCCGTGGCAGGTGCACAGCTGCATTTTGTCAGTGTCGAAAAGTACCCGCTGAGCCCGGCGGATCTGCACCGTGCTCTGGCCCTGTGGCCGGAACTCAAGCCGCTGGCCGAGCAGTTATTGAAGCATTACGTGGCCATTCATCAAGGCTTCCAGCGCATCACGCTGGCCGATGGTCGCGTCACACTGACACTGCTGATCGGCGATGCCCTTGAGCAATTGCCGCAGCTCGATGCCCAGGTCGATGCGTGGTTCCTCGACGGCTTCGCTCCGGCAAGAAACCCCGACATGTGGACGGCCGAACTGTTCGCCGAACTGGCACGTCTGGCGGCGCCCGGCTCGACCATCAGCACCTTCACCAGCACCGGTTGGGTGCGGCGCTTGCTCAATGCCGCCGGGTTCAAGATGAAGCGCACGCCGGGCATCGGCCACAAATGGGAAATCCTGCGTGGTGAGTTCCTCGGCTGGCCCGAAGGCGTTGCGCCGCCCGCTGCCGAGAAACCCTGGTTTGCGCGCCCGAGGCCATTGACCGGTGAGCGGCGAGCCTTGGTGATCGGCGCAGGTCTGGCCGGCTGCGCCACGGCGGCCAGCCTCGCGTCACGCGGCTGGCAAGTGAGTTTGCTGGAGCGTCATGCTGGCGTTGCGCAAGAAGCGTCGGGCAATCCGCAGGGCGTGCTGTATTTGAAACTGTCTGCCCATGGCACCGCGCTGTCGCAACTGATCGTCAGCGGTTTCGGCTACACCCGACGCCTGCTTGAAACACTGCAACGCGGCACCGACTGGGACGATTGCGGCGTGCTGCAACTGGCGTTCAACACCAAGGAAGCCGAACGCCACGCGCAATTGGCCGCTGCGTTCCCCGAAGATCTGTTGCAGTGGCTCGAACAGCCCGAGGCGCAAACCCGCGCCGGTGTCGGTCTGGCCCATGGCGGCTTGTACTATCCCGAAGGGGGTTGGGTGCATCCGCCCGCGTTGTGCCAGGCACAAGCGACGCACCCGAAGATCAAATTGCTCAGCCATCAGGAAGCTGTCGAACTGCGCAGGGTCGATGACCAGTGGCAAGCCTTCGACGGTGACCATTTGCTCGCCAGCGCGCCGGTCGTGGTGCTGGCCGGCGCTGCCGAGATCAAGCGTTTCGCCCAAAGCGCCGAGTTACCGCTCAAGCGCATTCGCGGGCAGATCACCCGTTTGGCGCAGACCGGACAAAGTCAGGCGCTGTCCACCGTGGTGTGCGCCGAAGGCTACGTTGCGCCCGCGCGGCTGGGCGAACATACCCTCGGCGCCAGCTTCGATTTCAATAGCGATGACCTGACCCCGACCACCGCCGAACACCTGGGCAATCTGGCGATGCTTGAAGAGATCTCCAGCGATCTGGTTGCCCGTCTGGCCATCAACGAACTCAATGCTGAAGACCTTGAGGGGCGCGCAGCCTTTCGTTGCACCAGTCCGGATTATTTGCCGATTGTCGGCCCGCTCGCCGACCGTGAAGCCTTCACTCAGGCGTATGCCGCGCTGAGCAAGGATGCCCGGCAAGTGCCGGACATCGCCTGCCCGTGGCTCGACGGTCTGTATGTCAACAGCGGCCACGGCTCGCGCGGGCTGATCACCGCGCCGCTGTCGGGTGAGCTGCTCGCCGCGTGGCTGGACAATGAGCCGTTGCCGGTGCCACGCAGCGTGGCCGAGGCCTGTCATCCCAATCGTTTTGCGTTACGCCAACTGATTCGCGGCAAATGACCGTTACACCTCGGGCATCGCACAGATGCCCAGATCCACCAGGCGTATCGCGTCGATGGTCAGGCGCTTGAGCAACGCTTCTTCGGCCTGCTCGCGCTTGAGCTTGATCGCGTCCATCTGGGTCAGGTAGTCGGCGGAGGAAGGCTTGCTCTCCCTTTCGAACAGCTTTTCCATGGCCGGCATGAAAACCTCATCGATGCGGGCGAATTGTCGGGGAATTGTTCGCTTGAGGTAGTCGCACCAGAACGGCTGGCGCACCATGAAAGTCAGCCATTCCGAAGACAGTTCCGCGGTAATCACCCTGTCCTTCGCCACGCTCAGATCCGCTTCAGTTACCTGGCCCAATCCGCTGAACAGCATGTGCCCCGGCTGGCCCGGGAGCTCCAGTTCTTCAGCAAGCCCGATACGATATGCCAGGGTTACCTCCAGCGGATCGGCAGCCGTGTGGGTGAGCGCATGTTCACGGGCAATCTGATCCAGTTTGTCCAGCCGAAACAGGCCCCGGCCAAGAGCAAGTAAAGGTTTTACGCTGTTCCCCCCCTTCGCCAGCCGCTTCACGCGACTCACCTCCACGGCAACTTCGAGATTGCTGAAGTTCACCGCAGCACTGTCAGTGCAATTGATCGGGTTGGCGGCCAGACTCAGGACCTGTTCACCGAGAGCCTCATCGGATTCAGCGGCCTCCAGCACCTCCCAGACCCGACGCTGCATATCTTCATTGACCCGCTGCGAGTCGGCTGTATTGCCCAGTTCTGCCATTAAATGAAACAAGCCCTCGGCCCGCGGGTCATCATTGAATGCAGACCAGATCCGGTCACGTCGCGCCCATTCTTCACCCGCGCCCTCGTTGAACCACAATGCTCGCGCCTGCTGCTCGTCCAGACGCGCTATATCGTTCTCCAGAAAACCCATGCCGATGCCTATCTTATTTCGGTAGTCCTGCAAATGCGTGCGGCTGCTCAACGACAGGGGGTTACCTCGCAGATCCAGTGCCCTGCTAAAACGTCGCGATGTGCTGAACAACCAATTGGGCAAAACCTTGATTGCGTTATCACGCAGATCCACCCACTCCAGCGACGGCAGGCGCGCCAGGCCAAGGGGTAATTCGGTGGCGCCAGTCTCGCGCAGGGTCAGGCAATGCAGGTCGAACATATTGCTCACGTTCGGCGTTGCCCCCAGCGGGTTGCCATTGAGGTTCAAGCTTTGCAGATCTCGCAGGTAGCTCAACTTCGCCAAGGTGTACTCAGTCAACTTGATCTGGTTGTTGGCCAGGCTCAAGCGCCGGAGATTGGGCATGTGCGAAAGCACTTCAGGCAAACGGGAGAGATTGTTACTGTCCAGCTCCAGCGACTCGACATGGGTGAAGGACTTGAGGAACGAAGTAATGTTGTCACCCTGATCCATGTTTTGCAGCGACAGCTTCTTTATATGATCGAAGTTCAACTCGGCGGGTAATTCGGGCAATCGCCCAACACGAAGCCCGTCAAGACCCAACACATAACGGGATATCCCACTTTCATCGGTCGCCTGAAAGATCCGCCGAAAACTGTCTTCGATCAATTCGGCGGTATACCAACGGCTGCGCTGCACCTCAAGCGGCTCGCCGCCCAGCGCCTTAATGTCCGCCTGATCATTGCTCCAGAGCTCCAGCACATCGCGCAGTTGCTCCAGGTCACGACGCAGCGCCCGCACTCGGGTCGCCCGGGTCAGCAGGTCGTCGCCCAGTTGCTCGAGAAATGTATGGGCCTGCGCCTCAGAGAATAGCGGGTAGAGCTTTCTGACCTTGCGCAGCAACGCACGCGGATGAGCCGTCGTCGCTGGCGCAGGATCGCCCTGAAGGCAGGCAGGTTCAATGATCCTCGGCGCAAGCTTGCCGTCGGCCAATATCTGCGCGCAGGTCTCACGTTCATCCAGCCCGACATCGAGCAATTTTGCGCGCAGCCGCGCACTGTCGGCGGCTACAGGGTCAGGAAACCCGGCCCCCAGGCGCTGGCGCGGTGGCAGTGCCTTGAGGATAGCGGCATAGAGGCTGTCGGGGCCTATCGCAACACGACCGAGGGATTTGCCGTCGCCGGCGAACGCTTCATAGCCCGCGCTGGACTTGACCAGCGTGCACGTATTCAAAAGTGGCGCCGACTCATCGCCGATCGCTTCCAGAACCGGCCCGGTCAATCTCCTGTCACGCACCGTCAGACGCAGCCCCGCATCCCAGCCACTCAATCGAGGCAACAACTGGATGGCCAGTTTTTCACTGTCGGGATTAGCGACCTGCGGCACATGGAATCCGCTCAGCGCGCGATCTACTCGCACCGCGGCCATGCCACTGCGGACTTTTCTTCCCAGGCGCAGAGACACCCGCCCGGTCGTTCGCAAATGTACACGGTCGACACTCGACGCCTGATCAATCAGACGCTGGGCATAACGCGCCGGGATGTCTGCAAATACGCGACGCAACTTCCCCACTTCGTCAGCATCACTCTGGTCATAGCGTTGATACATGCGGTCGAAAACCCTACGACGATCAGCCTTGAAACTCGCCCCCAGCTTGCGCGCCAATGCCTCTCGCTCGCGCCCGACGCTGACCTTGGCTCCGAGCAATGTTTCGACCTCTCTCGGATGCAGCCCCTTGATCACAGTCTCAAGCAGCCGCCCTTCCTGCAGCTGTGCCTGGCTGACCACCACACTCAGCGCAGCGTCATGGGGAGCGTTGGACGGATAGGTCGCGCTGACAACACCTTCGGCATCGGTGACTTCGATGTAACGATCTGTGGGCCAGCTGCGCAGTTTCGGCAAGTCGTGCAGTTGTTCTGGCAAGGGCTGGCCGGAATGAGTCTCGCCGTTCTCCAGTTCGCGGATCAGTTGATCCAGTTGCCGCTCGATCCGCATGCGTTCCACGGTGTCGCGCAACCGGGGGGACAACGCAAGATTATCGATATAGGCGCGGTTCAACTCGTCATGGGTGCAGCCGCCAAGTCGCCGCATCACGTCCAGATCCTTGTCGACGAATTCACTCAGCCGTGGATCGATGTGTTTGAGGGTGTAGGGTGCGCTGTTCCATTGTTCGGGATCTTCAGCCGGAAGTCGCCAGCCTCCCTCAAGGTGTTGGTCCAGCAACGGGGCATATGCCTGGGCGCGTACAGGGTGTTCGAGTTGCCAGCGCTTCGTGGCCGGGTCGAATACCCCGGACAGTACCTGGTGATCGACACGACCAACGCTTTTGTCGCGAATCTGATACAGCTCCACGGCGTCCTCCGCCACCGTGAACCCTGCGGGCAGTTGATGCTCGTAAGCCTCAAGAGCAGGTTTCCACAATCGCGGCTGACCCTTCGGATCGAGAATGGCGGTGAACTGGCCGAAAAACTCCGGATGGGCTCGCCGTAATTTTCGTGCCAATGTCCCCAACACCTTCTGCCCCCCGACAAAGACGCCCATCAGCGCAATGTTTTCCGCGACGCTGAGCAGGTGCGCCAGCGCAGCCTGATGATCGCCCCGTTGCCAGTCCTCGACCCCCTCGTACACCTGCGCCAGCAGTTGCCCGACCGCAACGCCCATCATCAACTGCCCGACAACGGGAACGAAAAAACCCGCAGCCGTGGCCACCGTCACACCCAGTTCGAGAAAATCGAGCAGGCGTTTTTTGCGCACGTCTTCGTCAATATCAGCCGTCGGCACGGCGAGTTTGCGCGCGTCGATCTGAAACTTGCCTACATGGCTTTGCACCATGAATTCGAACAGCGGGAGGCTGATCGACAACTGCCTGATGTGCCCCAGATCGGCGGTCTTGGCCAACGTCTTGAAGAAGTCCGCCTTGTCATCTTCGTCAAGGCTGTTGGCCAGGTATTGCTGATAGCTTTTCTCGCTCATTTTTTGCGTGAGGTACTGCTTGAACGCGGTAAAACTCGCGTACTCGTACAACGGGCGCTCGGGCTCGTTTGCCATGTACACCAGGCACCATTCGTCCGGATACAACTCGAACGAACGCTCGGAAAACACCACGACGCCCCAGATGCAACTGTCGAGTATCTCGATGCCTTGCATGATCAGCGGACGATTCTTGTAATGCAGGGTTTTCGCAGATATCACACCGTCAGCGGTAATCAGCCTTTGCACCGTTTGCAAGGTTGCCGAGGTGATGTGTTGCCTGAGCACGGCCAGATGCGTGTCCATTTGCAACAGGTGTTTTTTCATCGTAGCGATGTCGCGGGTCATGGGACTGGTTGCCATCACCTTGCCTGCGCTGTCGACGAGGCCGAACACTTTTTGAAAATGCTCCTGGTAACGTTTACCCAGATCCAGCTCACGGCAGAATTTTGCAAACGCCGCCGGCGTCAAACCGGCCACCCCCGAGGGCGCACTTACCACTCGCACCTGGCTGCCGGGAGGATAATCGTCAGTCTCTTCGTCCTTGGTGAAGCTCTGCATCGCAGCTTGCAGCAAGGTCTGAGTGATATGCGGGTAGGTCTCGATACCCGCGTCGTCGGTCGATGTCGGCGAGCAACCGCATTCGCCCCCCGGCAGACTAAACAGATCTTTTTCAACATCAAAAACCGCCGGCCACCTGCTGCTCAGTGCGCTGGTCAATTCGCTGATACAGAAACCATGCAAGGGTTTGAGCTGGCGCAAATCCTTTTCGACCTTGAGCTGAACGGTGTAAAGGTCGCGGGCGGTTTGATCGAGTGCGACCAATGCAGTGGCCGAGCCTTTGAGCAATAGGTCAGGCAGGCTTTTTTGCAATGCTTCGGCGCTGTCCAGATCACCGGTGGCTTCGAGCAAGACACCTATAACTTTGCTCTGAACAGGCGGCTGCGGGCCGGAGTTTTCCGTTTCGGTTTTCATGGCAATAATCCTTTATTGCTGGTTGGAGCCAATAAACCTATCGACTTGAAACCAAATTACAACCCGACAATAACGATATATCGCAGATACATCATATGCAGCATAAAACAACAACACTCGTGCACTACATATCTATATCAAGCTTTCAAAGTCTTGCACAAACACACCCTAAAACCATTCAATATTGAAGTTATATTTATCCACGAAACATCCGTAGGCTAGCTCCACACCCAATAGATGAGCTTTCCTACATGACATCACCGACAGACAACTCGACAAATAACAATCACGCCCATGAAGTCGTCAACAACGCTTTCGAAAAAATCACCGTTCAGGACATGACAACGCCTTTAGCAAACTTCCTGGCCACATCTCTGGAAAACTTTGGACCTTCGCACAAAAGCAAGATTGATGAATATCGTGCGGCACTGGAGGAGGCGTTTGTTCTTCAGAACGCTGTCGACCAATCACTTTCAACACTCGAGACACCCAGCGTCTTCTGCAAGCGAAAGCTCAACATGATGATGCGAACTAAATACCCGGCCTGGGTCACCTCCAAACACAAAATCAAGCTCAAACCGAAAGCTTCCACGGATGATGCGGATTACAGTATTACCTTGCTGCAGGCTGCGATGTTGAACTTCACGGACACCGAAGCCGCCGCCGATTACTACTCAAGTGATAGCGAAATCGTGCTCAATCCTCAGGACGCGTCTGATGACGATATTTCCAAGGAGAAAATCACCGCCCAGGAATTTTCTGCGCTGAGCCGCAGCCTTGATCTAGGCAACGAATACCAGAAAATGATCGAGGAAAAGTTCAATACTGCGCAAGCCCGAGCAGATGCCGTGCAACTGGCCACGCTCAACATGAAATTGGCGGCATACACCAAATTCTTCAGCAAGGATATCGATGAAGAAACCTGGTCGACGCTAAAGAACCTGACAGATAAAAAAGTCGACACTGCCAATGGTAGCGCCCCTGAAAAAGTACGCATCCTGTTTTACAGCGTTCAACTTTTAGGCAAGTACGACACCAACACAGTCATGCTGATAGTGAGCAAAGACGACCCGACGAAAAACCAGTACATATTATATGTCCCCAATGACAGGGGCCCGGGCTTTTATGTGTACAACAGCCCGGATGATTTTCGTCAGAAGTTTGAATACCTACTGCAAAACGACACACCTCTGCCAAAATTTTTAGCATCCCGGATGAACCTTGTTGACCAAGCGGCCTGCCTGGCTGAACTAAAGGAATTACAGAAAGCAAAGAATACCGGCACAGTTGACAGGAAAGAACGGAGCGTAGAGACCATCGATTTGTCCGGCAGGGAATATGTAACGCTGACAAAGTTGAAGGCCGAAAACCTGTTCGCCCATATTGCCACCCTGAACCTGAATACATTTATAACCGATACCAAACGAATTGCCGTTCCCGTCAATGAAGTCAATCTGCCAACCCATGCCAATCGGCGTGCAAATAGTCATTTGCACCCACGCCCGCCGGTGTCCGAACAACTCACTTATTCCTTTCGCATGCGCCTGCGGTCGTCCCCTGTGGATGCTCTGCTAAGCGAATTGTTTACCGGGATAGAAGAATGGACAGTTGAAGAAAAAAAGAAGGGACTGCTGCAATTGCTGGAGCTGAAGGAGTTGCGAAATCAGCAGCCCACGTCCTCTTCTGCCGAAGACGAAGAAAACTCCGATGCTCAAACCCGGTTACCGGATTACTTCAACGCGTTCGAGCTGGTAGGCAACCGTGAAAACACACGCCTTTTTCTATGGAAACGCGATCTGGCCGGTTACCAGCAACGAGACGTTGTGGCAAGCCGACTGAAGACTTCAGGGCAACCTTATGAAGACGGAGCGCAGATCCTGCTCTTCAACAGCAGGTACTTTATCTGGATCAAGGACAGCGCCTATGAAGTGAAGCCAAGCCTCCTGGGTTGGCGAGTGGTCCACCCATTCAATAAAAGCGCTTATCGCCCGTACGTCATGTACCGAGGTTGGGAGTTGGCTAAATAAGCGTCCACCGCACAGGTCGGGCGACTCGTCGAACACAAACCATGACCTGAGCAGGATCGCACACGCGCCAGGCCCGAGCGGTGGCTGCCGTTTGTCTCAACGGGATGCTTATAACTTATCGTTCTAAAACTCCACATACCGGGGCGGGTCAGTTTCTGAGTACCCGCCCTTTGGCGAGGTAGCGTTTGACCCCCTCCCCAACGGAAAAACCGGTAAGGATTTTATGTGTGGATTAGCTGGCGAGTTACGTTTTGATCATCAACCTGCAGACCTTGCAGCCATTGAGAGAATCACCCATCACCTGGCCCCTCGCGGCCCTGACGCGTGGGGTTTCCATGCCCAAGGGCCGATTGCCCTGGGCCATCGTCGCCTGAAAATCATGGACCTGTCGGACGGCTCGGCGCAGCCGATGATCGACAGTCAACTGGGTTTGTCCTTGGCCTTCAACGGCGCGATCTACAACTTTCCGGAACTGCGCGCTGAACTCGAAGCACTGGGTTATGCCTTCTATTCCGGTGGCGACACCGAAGTATTGCTCAAGGGTTATCACGCTTGGGGCGAAGCACTGCTGCCCAAACTCAACGGCATGTTTGCGTTCGCCATTTGGGAGCGCGATGCGCAGCGTCTGTTCATCGCCCGTGACCGTCTCGGCGTGAAGCCGCTGTACCTGTCGCGCACCGGCCAGCGCTTGCGTTTCGCCTCTGCACTGCCGGCGCTGCTCAAGGGTGGCGACATCAACCCGATCCTCGATCCGGTAGCGCTCAACCACTATCTGAATTTCCACGCCGTGGTGCCCGCGCCACGCACCCTGCTGGCCGGCATCGAGAAACTGCCGCCAGCGACCTGGATGCGTGTTGAAGCCGACGGCACCACCGAGCAGAAAACCTGGTGGACCCTGCCTTATGGCCCACACGAGGACGAGAAAAACCTCAACCTCGAAGACTGGGTCGACCGCGTGCTCGACAGCACCCGCGAAGCCGTGGCAATTCGTCAACGTGCGGCGGTGGATGTCGGTGTGTTGCTGTCCGGCGGCGTCGATTCGAGCATGCTCGTAGGCCTGCTGCGTGAAGTCGGTGTGGAAAACCTGTCGACCTTCTCTATCGGTTTTCAGGATGCCGGTGGCGAGCGCGGCGACGAGTTCCAGTATTCCGATCTGATCGCCAAGCACTACGGCACCCAGCATCACCAACTGCGCATCGACGAGAAAGAGATCATCGAACAACTGCCCGCCGCGTTCCGCGCGATGAGCGAACCGATGGTCAGTCATGACTGCATCGCGTTCTATCTGCTGTCCCGCGAAGTGGCCAAGCATTGCAAGGTTGTGCAGAGCGGTCAGGGTGCCGATGAGTTGTTCGCCGGTTACCACTGGTATCCGCAGGTGGATGGCGCAGCCGACCCGTATGCGGCGTATCGCAATGCATTTTTCGACCGTAGCTACGACGACTACGCAGCCACTGTGCAACCGAAATGGCTGACCGCCAATGACGCTGCCGGCGACTTCGTCAAAGAACATTTCGCCCAGCCCGGTGCTGACGCCGCCGTGGACAAAGCCCTGCGCCTGGACAGCACGGTGATGCTGGTCGATGACCCGGTCAAACGTGTCGACAACATGACCATGGCCTGGGGTCTGGAGGCGCGCACGCCGTTCCTCGACTATCGACTGGTTGAACTCTCGGCCCGTGTGCCAGGCAAGTTCAAGCTGCCCGATGGCGGCAAGCAAGTACTGAAGGAAGCTGCGCGACGAGTCATTCCAAGTGAAGTGATCGACCGCAAGAAAGGCTATTTCCCGGTGCCTGGCCTCAAGCATTTGCAAGGTGACACGTTGAGCTGGGTGCGCGAACTGCTGCTCGATCCAAGTCAGGATCGCGGCCTGTTCAACCCGGCCATGCTCGACAAATTGCTGACTGATCCGCAAGGCCAACTGACCCCATTGCGCGGCTCGAAGCTGTGGCAACTGGCAGCCCTGAACCTGTGGCTCAGTGAACAAGGAATCTGATTGATGAAACCTCACGCCACAGCCATTAACCAACGCCTGCTACGCGGCCAGACACCGTCGTATGAACGATTACAGGCGCGTCTGGCTGAAGACGGCAGCGAACTCAACACCGCCCCGATTGCCGTGCATTGCGGCTGGGGCCGGTTGCTGATCGGTCACACGTTTCCCGACCCTGCGTCATTGGCCCAGGAACTGCTCAACGAGCAGCCGGGCGAGCGTGATATCGCCCTGTACGTCGCCGCGCCGCAGCAGATTCTTGGCCTCGAACCGACGCAGTTATTCCTCGACCCGTCCGACACGCTGCGCCTGTGGTTCAGCGACTATCGCCCCGCCACTCGCGTGTTTCGTGGCTTTCGCATTCGTCGTGCGCAAAGCGAAGCGGACTGGCGGGCGATCAATCAGCTGTACCAGGCGCGCGGCATGTTGCCGATCGACGCCGCGCTGCTGACCCCGCGTCATGAGGGCGGCCCGGTGTACTGGCTGGCCGAGGACGAGGACAGCGGCGCGGTGATCGGCAGCGTCATGGGCCTGAATCATTGCAAGGCGTTCAACGATCCGGAAAACGGCAGCAGTCTCTGGTGCCTGGCAGTTGATCCACAGTGCTCGCGGCCCGGAGTCGGCGAAGTGCTGGTGCGACACTTGGTCGAGCACTTCATGAGTCGCGGCTTGAGCTACCTGGATCTGTCGGTACTGCACGACAACCGCCAAGCGAAAAGCCTCTACGCCAAACTCGGTTTCCGCAACCTGTCGACCTTTGCAATCAAGCGCAAGAACGGCATCAATCAACCGCTGTTTCTCGGCCCGGGTCCTGAAGCGCAGTTCAATCCGTATGCGCGGATCATCGTCGAAGAAGCTCATCGGCGTGGCATCGATGTGCAAGTGGATGACGCCGACGCCGGGCTGTTCACTCTCAGTCACGGCGGGCGCCGCGTACGCTGCCGCGAATCGCTGAGCGACCTGACCAGCGCGATCAGCATGAGCCTGTGCCAGGACAAAAGCCTGACCCACAAAGTGCTGAAGGCCGCCGGGCTGAAACTGCCGTCGCAGCAGCTGGCAGGCAACGCTGACGACAATCTGGAGTTTCTTGATGAGCATCAGCGGGTGGTGGTCAAACCGCTCGACGGTGAACAGGGTCAGGGGGTGGCCGTGGATTTGCAGAGCATCGAAGAGGTGCAGCAGGCCATCGAAACAGCGAAGCAGTTTGACAGCCGTGTGCTGTTGGAGAGCTTTCACGAAGGTCTGGATCTGCGGATTCTGGTGATCGGTTTTGAAGTGGTGGCGGCAGCCATTCGTCGACCGGCCGAAGTGATCGGTGACGGTCAGCATTCGATTGGTGCGCTGATTGAAGCCCAGAGCCGACGCCGGCAAGCGGCCACAGGCGGCGAAAGCAAAATCCCGCTGGACCATGAAACCCAGCGCACGCTGCATGCGGCGGGTTACGACTACAGCAGCATCTTGCCGGCCGGCGAGCATTTGTTCGTAAGACGCACGGCAAATCTGCACACCGGCGGCACACTGGAAGACGTCACGGCGATTCTGCATCCAACGCTGGTCGACGCAGCAGTGCGGGCGGCGCGGGCGCTGGACATTCCGATGGTCGGCCTCGATCTGATGGTGCCGGCGGCGGATCAGCCGGACTACGTGTTTATAGAAGCCAACGAACGGGCCGGTCTCGCCAACCATGAGCCGCAACCCACGGCTGAACGCTTTGTGGATTTGTTGTTTCCGCACAGTCAGCCGGTTGTTTCCTGAATCTGCTTTGTCTGGTCTGACGCCATCGCTGGCAAGCCAGCTCCCACATGTGACCGCATTCCCCTGTGGGAGCTGGCTTGCCAGCGATGAGGGCCTGACAAGCGACGCAAACTCTCCCTCCTCATCGAAACCATCGATGTGCTCAACCCATCAGGAGTTTCCATGACCCTCCAAACCCCCGAACCGGATCTCAACTATCTGCAAAAAGTACTGCTGGAAATGCTCGCCATTCCCAGCCCCACCGGGTTTACCGACACCATCGTGCGCTATGTTGCCGAACGTCTGGAAGAACTCGGCATTCCGTTCGAGATGACCCGACGCGGCACCATTCGCGCGACGCTCAAAGGTAAAAAGAACAGCCCCGACCGCGCCGTTTCCGCGCACCTGGACACCATCGGTGCCGCGGTCCGTGCGGTCAAAGATAACGGTCGGTTGACGCTCGCACCGGTCGGCTGCTGGTCGAGCCGTTTTGCCGAGGGCAGTCGCGTCAGCCTGTTCACCGACAACGGTGTGATTCGCGGCAGCGTGTTACCGCTGATGGCCTCCGGGCATGCGTTCAATACCGCCGTTGACGAGATGCCGATCAGTTGGGATCACGTCGAACTGCGCCTGGACGCCTACTGCGCAACCCGGGCCGATTGCGAGTCGCTGGGCATCAATGTCGGCGACGTGGTGGCGTTCGATCCATTGCCGGAATTCACCGAAAGCGGCCACATCAGCGCCCGCCACCTTGATGACAAGGCTGGCGTCGCAGCGCTGCTGGCGGCACTCAAAGCCATCGTCGACAGCGGTCAGGAACTGATGATCGACTGTCATCCGCTGTTCACCATCACCGAGGAAACCGGCAGCGGTGCAGCGGCGGCCTTACCATGGGACGTCAGTGAGTTTGTCGGCATCGACATCGCACCGGTCGCGCCGGGGCAGCACTCCAGCGAACACGCCGTGAGTGTGGCGATGCAGGATTCCGGCGGGCCGTACGACTATCACCTGTCGCGGCACCTGCTGCGCCTGGCCGGTGAAAACGAGTTGCCGGTGCGCCGTGATCTGTTCCGTTATTACTTCAGCGACGCGCATTCGGCGGTGACCGCCGGCCACGACATCCGCACAGCTCTGCTCGCCTTTGGCTGCGATGCGACTCACGGCTATGAGCGTACGCACATCGACAGCCTGGCAGCGCTGAGCCGCTTGCTCGGAGCGTATATCCTGAGCCCGCCGGTATTTGCCAGCGACGCGGCGCCGGCGAATGCTTCGCTGGACCGCTTCAGTCATCAGATCGAGCACGACACGCAGATGGAAAGCGATACGCGGGTGCCACCAGTGGACAGTCTGGTGGGGCAGCGTTCAGACAATTGATCCAGATGTTGTAGTGCGATGACTGACCCCATCGCTGGCCAGCCAGCTCCCACCGTTATTTGGGTGGAACACAACTTTTGCGTACAGCATCAATCCCTGTGAGAGCTGGCTGGCCGGCGATGGGGCCGGCCAAGACAACACAAAACTGGCAGGCGAAGATCAATCGCCGTAGCATCGCGACATTGATTTAGCCGAGGTGCCCATGCTCATCCCTTACGACGCTCTTGAAGTCGACACCCTCACCCGCCTGATCGAAGATTTCGTCACCCGCGACGGTACCGACAACGGCGACGACACTCCGCTGGAAACCCGTGTTCTGCGTGTGCGTCAGGCGCTGACCAAGGGCCAGGCATTGATTGTTTTTGATCCCGACAGCGAGCAGTGCCAGTTGATGCTCAAGCATGACGTGCCCAAGCATCTGTTTGACTGAAACCTCAACGGGCCTTTTCCAGGGCCTGTTTGCGCTGGATCCGCTCGTAGACTTCCGCGCGATGCACATTGACCTTCTTGGGTGCCTCGACGCCAAAGCGCACACTTGCACCGTTCACTGACAGAACGCGCACGGTGATGTCGTCACCAATTGAAATCAACTCACCAACGACACGGCTGAGTACAAGCATGAGATTCGTCCTTCAGGGTTAGCAAGCAATGAAGATGCGCGGCTTACGGCGCCGGTTCAATGCATCGCGGGCAAATCAGTAATGCCCTACAACCCTTCAGCGCGCCGCCCTTCAGACGTTTCCCGCAAATTGTTAAACAGCCCTCATCTCAAGCAGCAGAAAAGCGCGGCCCGAACAGAATCACACTGGCACCGATCACGCACAGTGCCACGCCGATCCAGTCCGACCCCAATGGCCGAACCCGCTCGACCACGGCCAGCCAACCAATGGACGCCACGATGTAGATCCCGCCGTAAGCGGCATAGGCACGCCCGGCGTAGGCCGCTTCAACGCGCGTCAACAACAGCGCAAACAACGTCAGGCTGAGCAGCGCCGGGATTACCCACAGCGCACTTTTGCCCTGACGCAGCCACATGAAGAAGGCGAAACAACCGGCGATTTCAAATAATGCCGCGAGGAAGAACCACAAGTAATTGAGCATATCGCGTCTCGACAGGGTGACCATTGCGGCCACCCTAACGACGGGAAGTGCTACGGACAAGATCAACCGTTGTTTTGTTTGGCCTTGGCGCGCATTTTATCGGCCATGGAGGTCATCTCGTTGTAGAGCAGTTGCGGATTCTTCTGTTTGATCGCCCACGCCATGCGCCCTTGTTCGTGGGGCAAGATCATGAATTCGCCGGCCGCTACTTGCTGATAGATGTACTCGGCGATGTCCGCTGCACTGATCGGCGAACTTTCCAGCAACTTGCCGACCTGCGCTTTCATCGCCGGGGTCGGGCCACGGAACGAGTCGAGCAAGTTGGTCTGGAAGAACGACGGGCAGACCACATGCACGCCGACTTCCTGTTGTGCCAGTTCGATCAACAGGCTTTCCGACAATGCCACCACCCCCGCCTTGGCGACGTTGTAGTTGCTCATGGCCGGGCCTTGCATCAGCGCCGCCATGGAGGCGATGTTGATGATCTTGCCTTTGCTTTGCTCAAGCAATGGCAGGAACGCCTTGCAGCCCTTGACCACGCCCATCAGGTTGATCGCTATCTGCCAGTCCCAGTCTTCCAGCGACAGTTCGCTGAAGAACCCGCCGGAAGCGACACCGGCGTTGTTGACGATGATATCGATACCGCCAAGTTTCTCTTCGCAAGCCTGGGCGAACGCGGTGAGCTGGCTGTAATCACGCACATCGCAGCGCTGGATAAAACCGTCGCCGCCAACCTCACGGACCTGTTTCAAGGTTTCCTGCAGACCGGGTTCGCTGACATCGGACAAGGCCAGTTGCCAGCCTTCACGCGCCCAGCGCAGCGCGATTTCGCGACCCAGGCCTGAGCCCGCGCCAGTGATCATCATGCGATTTTGCATAGCAGACAGCCTTGTTGTTCCGGGAAAGATTCGCCGAGTGTAGCGAAGGAACGGTGCCCACCCACGCTCTATCAGATTGCTGAATGGTGAGGGCAAACCGTGGCGTAAAGATCAAAAGATCGATGCCTTTAAAAGGAAATAAGCAAGCAATCCAAATACCTTAAAAAAACATTGAATTTTCTTTCATTCATACCGGTCGGAATTTGTAAGCCGTCTGGAATTAGTTAATCTCCAGTCGCCCTGGAATACCAAGACTTCTCGAACGCTATCAACAAGGAAATCACCATGGGCACAATTCTTATCATTATCCTGATCCTGTTGCTGATCGGTGGTCTGCCGGTCTTCCCGCACTCCAGAAGTTGGGGTTATGGTCCATCGGGCATTATCGGCGTGGTGTTGGTCGTGCTGCTGGTGCTGCTGTTACTCGGTCGGATATAACGATCCAGGCATAAAAAAAGAGGCCCTTTTCAGGGCCTCTTTTTTATTGTGCGGATCTTTGCAGCTGGATCAGTCCGGCTTGCCGTGGATTACACCGGCAGTGTTGTCCATCAGGCTCTTGGTCGCTGTTTGCAGGAACGCTTCGAGCTTGAGTTTCAACTCGGCAGTGCGCGGTGCATTCGGCACTACCTGAGCACCTGGATTGGCGCCCAACTGATAATTCCAGATCTTCGGCCCCATATCCTTGTCTCTCGGCAGCACGAGGATCTGGTCAGCGGTAACGATCGCAGTGGTCTGCTCGCTGCCCGAAGGCTTGATCACACCGAAACCGGTATCGCCTTCCGGCAGATCGAGCAAGTCCCGACCCCAGCATTGATGACGCACTTCGCCACCGAGGCGACCCATGATGGTCGGCACGATGTCGATCTGCGTACCCACGGTGTGGTCGAGCGTACCAAACTTCTCCTGGATGCCTGGTGCGATCATCAGCATCGGCACGTTGAAGCGACCCAGATCCATTTCGGTGATCTGGCGCTCGTTGCCGAAACCATGGTCACCGACGATGACGAACAGGGTTTCCTTGAAGTACGGCTCTTTGCGCGCCTTCTCCATGAACTGGCCTAGCGCCCAGTCGGAGTAACGCATGGCGGTCAAGTGCTCGTTCAGCGAGCCCCGATCGGTCACGCGCTCAACCGGCAATGGCGTCGGCAAGGCGTACGGCGTGTGGTTGGACAGGGTTTGCAGCAGCGCGTAGAACGGCTTGCCGTTTTCCCGCGCCTTGAGCTCCTGCAGGCCACGGTCGAACATGTCCTGATCGGACACGCCCCACGTCGGATCGGAGAACACCGGGTTGACGAAGTCGTTACGGCCAACGAAGTTGGTCATGCCTTGGTTGCTGAAGAAGCCCGACTGGTTGTCCCAGGCAAAGTCGCCGTTGTAGACGTAGACATCGTCGTAGTCACGGGCACTGAGCAACTGCGGCAGGCCAGACAGCTTATGGCTGCCTTCCGGGGTCTGCATCAGGTATTCGAAACCCGGCAGGTTCGGGAAGCAAGCCATGGTCGCGAACATGCCCTGGTGGGTGTGCGTGCCGTTGGAGAAGAAGCGATCAAACAGCAGACCTTCCTTCGACAGCTTGTCCAGATACGGCGTGATGTTACCCGGTGCACCCAATGCGCCGACCGAGTGACCGGCCATGCTTTCCATCAGGATCACGACAACGTTTTTGATCGGTAGTGTCTTGTCGGCAGGCGGCGTGTAGTCACGGCGCACGGCAGCGATGTCGGCATCGACCAGTTTGTCTTGTGGCATGACCAGCATGTCGCGGACGATTTGCTGCGCTTGCTCTTGCGGCAGCGTGGCTTTCCAGATGTTGTCGCGGTCCTCGCCCATGCGTGACTTGGCGGCAGCGATCAACGACAGCGTGCCGTTAAGGCCGAGCTGGTTGGCGAAGTTGGAGTCGGTGGTGTACACGTCACCCCAGCGCATTGGCGGGCCTTGACGCAGGGTGCCGCGTGCAGCGACCACGCAAATCAGCAGACAAACCACGAACACCGCAAGACGGGTGTACCACGGCGCCACCTGACGGGAGCTGACAGTGCCACCGCTGAAAGGCCCGCGCGGACGCGTGGCACGGTCGGCGCCTTTGAACGCCAGCGTCAGAATCACCGTGCCGATAGCCCACGCCAACAGATAGCGCACCACCGGGAAACCGTACCAGAGCATGCTCATCACGGTTTTCGGGTCTTCCTTCACGTACTGGAACACCAGACCGTTGAGGCGCTGGTGGAACTCACGATAGAAGTCCATTTCCATCAGACCGAGGAACAGCGCGATGCTCGACGCAACGGTCAGCCACAGCCGGAAGAAGCCGCGCGCCGCCATGGCGCGGGCACTGAACAGCGCCAGTACCAGCGGAATGCTCAGGTAAACCACCAGGCGCAGGTCGAAACGCAAGCCGTTGGCGAACGCTTCGAGGAACGTCGCAGCCGGGGTGTCGAGGATCATCTCGCGGTTGTAGACCAGCAGCGCGAGGCGCAGCACGGAAAACATCACCATCATGACCAGCGCACAGAGCAGCGTGTAGGCCAGATGCGATTTGACGGTCGGTTGCAGCAGGCGACTGGAAGATCGCTGCTGATTCAGGGCGTCCGGGTTTGCCATGTCGTTTTAGGACCCATTGGAAGTTGAAGTTGCAAAAAATACAGCGGCGCCATGCCCTCTATTGGTCATTCCAGACCCCGGGGCGTGCGCAGTGCGCAAATGTTGCACGATCACCGGCACCATTGCCATTGATTACTGCCCTGTCACCAGACACATTCATTTGAAGTAATGACCACGGGACAGCCTGGAAATAGCGCGGGCGGATTGTCTTGAACGCGTTGTGAAAATTTCGTTCAACGCATATCTGGAAACAAAATATAAACCGCAAAACAAAACGCCCCGAATCGATCGGGGCGTTTCATTAAGACGGGAATTACTTCTCGGCGCGCTCTTTAAGAGCTTTAAGGGTGTTGAACGGAGCATCGACGACGAACTTGTTGGCAACCATCGCCGGGACACTGCCGCCTGGCTCGGTGTGCACTTGATAGGTCACTTCAACCTGATCGCCTTTGGGCACGAACTTCCAGAAACCCTTGACCTGGGCCACGCGGACAAACCCTTTTTCTTCCGGAATGTACTTCGGCACACCTTCAAGAGTGCGAGTCAGACTGCCATCGGCGCCTTCGACGGTGGTGACATGCGTTGCCGAATCACGCGGAGTCACAGGCCATGGCGTATTGAACTGGGTATAAGTCCAACTCTGATCACCTTCGTGCTTGAGCAGCTTCTGGGTTTTGCATTCGTAAATCCATGCACAAGCGCCCGTCACATCGTCCTGAAGCGCGCGCAACTTGGCGACAGTGGTCTTCATCAAAGCTACGCCCTGATAGGACTTGTAGTCCGAACCCGGGATTTCGCTCAGGGAAACTTTGATGCCGTCCTCGTTCCTGGCGACTTTCCAGTCTTCAGCCTGCGCCAGCGACGTGGCCAGTACGGCGGTCAAACCACACAACACAGCAATACGATGCAGCGAACCCATAGTCTTTTTCCTTATTGTTGAAGTTCCGTTCGTTTGACACATCAGGCCGCCGTCATTTGCTCCCACCAGCCGATCAACTTGATCGCCTCTTCCTGGCTATCGCCACAGACTTCGACATCGGCGGCAAAGCCCGAACAGACAGCCGGGCGCTCCGGGCGGCCGAAAATGCTGCACAGGTTTTCGACCGAGAGTTGCACGCAACGTTCGCCGGCAGGTTTGCCATCAGGCATGCCGGGAATCGCCGAGCTGATGGAGGGGGCAATGCAGCAGGCGCCACAGCCTTCACGGCATTTCATGACGAACAAATCCTCGCGAGGGGCGATGTGTGAAAGGGACGCGGACAGGGTAACCGCTAAAACGGCTGTTTAAAATTCCCTGCGCCGGGGTTTTTACGGATAAGTGAATGTGACTGACCAGTCTCCGACAAAGCGTCTGGTTCAGGGCTCACAGATGCATTGGATTTACTGCTTGAATTCAAAATCCAGGGCTGCGCCGTCTACTTCACGACGCTCGTCATTGCGCAGTTGCAACTGCATTTCGTTGCTGAGTAAACGGCCATTGAGCTGGAACCCGCTGTTCTTCTCGCCAAACATTTGCGGCAGGATCGGTTCGCGCTTGGGCAGATTGACTGTGCCGATTGGTTTCAACTCTTCAACCATGTCCTTGGGCAAGCTCAAGTCGAGTCTGGCTGACGGCAGTTTGGTTTTCGCCACTTCGCTGGCAGATTTCGACTTGGAAGCCACTGGTGGACGCTTCTTTACCGGCGCAGCTTTCTTCTTCTGCACATTAGCCGGCGTATTTGTTTGGCTCGCCAGCGCTTTCTTCTGGGTCGCCGCCGCGGCCGGTTTTTCCTGGACCGCAGCCGCCATGACACCCGGCGAATGACTGATCATCAGCAAGCAAAGGACAATCCCGGCGGCAGAAAAAATCGCTTTCATGAACCCAACGACACTAACGGCAGAGGGCCATATGCTCGCTTGTTGAGCGTCACAAGACAAGTCTGTCCGTACCTTCGTTCAGAAACCGACCGCCGTTTCCTGACACAGTTGGGTTGCCAACATTCCAAGGGTCATCAACGCCCGCTCCGCCTCGCGGTTCCACGGAATGCCGCAGTTCAGGCGGATACAGTGGTTGAATTGCTCTGTATTACTGAAGATCAGGCCGGGCGCGATACTGATGCCCTGCTGCAACGCGCGCACGTGCAATTCCTGAGTATTGACCCGCCCCGGCAGACTCACCCAGAGGATAAAACCGCCCGTGGGCCGGGTCATTTGCGTGCCTTCGGGGAAGTGCTGCTGCACCGCCAACTGGAAGGCGCTGAGGTTTTTCCGGTATTCCTGACGGATGTACCGTAAATGCCGGTCATAGCCGCCGTTTTCAAGATAGGCGGCAATCGCCATCTGCGTCACGCTGCACGCCGAATGGGTGCTGAAGGTCTGCAAGCGCTGGATTTCCTGCTGGTACTTACCGGCAATCATCCAGCCGATCCGCACACCGGGCGACAAGGTCTTGGAGAAGCTCGAGCAATAGATCACTCGGTCAAGTCGGTCATACGCCTTGAGGGCCTTGGTGCGGCCCTGTTCAAACATCAACTCGCCATAGATGTCGTCTTCGACGATCTGGATATCGAAATCCGACGCCAGGCGCAGCAGTTGTTTCTGCCGCTCTTCAGGCATGGTGCCGCCCAGGGGATTGCTCAGGCGCGTGGTCAACACCAACGCCTTGATCGACCACTGATTGGCGGCCAGTTGCAGCGCTTCGAGGCTCATGCCAGTGGCGGGATCGCTGGGGATCTCTATGACTTTCAGGCCCAGCAGGTCGGCCAGTTGCAGCAGCCCGTAATAGGTCGGCGACTCGGCGGCGATCAGATCGCCCGGGCGGGTCAGCACGCGCAGCGACATCTGCAACGCATCGACACAACCGTGGGTGATCACCACTTCAGACGGGTCGACCACCACGCCCGCGTCGCGCATGCGGATCGCCACTTGCCGGCGCAGTGGTTCGAAGCCGGGGCTGAACATGTAGCTGAACGCTCGCGGGCTGTGGAAGCGAGTGACTTTGGCCAGTTGCTGGTGCAGCGCCCGCACCGGTAAATAGTCCACGCTCGGCACTGCGGCGCCCAACGGAAAAACGCCTTCGCGGCGCGACTCGACCAGAACCTGCTGAATGATGCTGCTGCGCGTGACCAGCCCTGGCCGCTCGACCCGGGCGATATCCGGCGTCGGTGCCGTCAGCGCGGGCGTCTGGTGCACGTAATAACCAGACTGCGGTCTGGCGCGAATCAGGCCCTGATCTTCGAGATTGGCGTAAGCCTGCAACACCGTCGCATGGCTGACGTTGAGCTGCGAACTCATCTTGCGTACCGAAGGCACGCGCTCCCCTGGTTGATAGACACCACGGCGGATGTCCTCGGCCAGTTGCTGAGCAATACGTTGGTAGAGCAAGAGATTGGTCATGACGCAGCACTCGATTTCACGGGCATTTTATTCTTGTGTGAAACAATACCGGAACAGTTTAGAAGTGTACTGGGACAGTTGTCACCATAGACGACCATACAGTGCGTTGTCTGCCACAACTGTACCGATTTGCGCGCTATTGGACAGGCGTAAAAAAGCCCGGCACTGCATGACAGTCCGGGCTTTCCAGAGACGCAACCCTCAACGGGCGGCGCCGAGCTGGCCTTTTTCGTCGGAGAACACAATTTCCACACGACGGTTCTGCGCTCGCCCACGCTCGGAAGCGTTGGCGTCCACCGGGTATTCGTCACCGTAACCTTCGACCTGAATACGTTTGTCGTCGATGCCCAGGTCCATCAGCACATCGGCCACCGACTGCGCGCGGTCGCGGGACAGTTTGAGGTTTTCCTGTTTGCCGCCGGTGCTGTCGGTGTAGCCCTCGATACGCACTACGCGCTTCGGATTCAACTGCAGGAACTGCACAATCTTCAGAACAACGCGGTTGGCCGAGTTTTTCAGCTCCGCTTCACCGGTGTCGAACAACACGTCACCCAAGGTCATCACCAGACCACGATCAGTCTGCGTGGTGGCCAGCGCAACAATCTGCTCTTCGAGCCACTTGCCCTGCTGCTGCACGCTCAGCAGTTTTGATTCACGCAGGGCCAGTTGCAGGCGCTGACGATCCAGTTCGAGCTTGGCTGCACGCTCTTCGTTGAGCACTTGATTGGTGTGCTCGCGGGCAATCGCGCTATAACGCTGGCTCAGGTAGGCGTAGTGCACCACGTCCGAACCGCTGCCCCAGTAAGTGGACAGGCGATCGGCACGGGCCAGAGACTCTCCGGCGCGGATCACGTCTTTCGGCGCAATGCGCAGCACGTTGGAATCTTCCTTGACCTTCTGGAAGTCGGCGCCAGCCTCTTGCAAAGCGGATTCACTGTGCTGACCGGCGCAGCCGAACAGGCTCGCGCAACCGACGAGAATCAGACCACCGAGGACCTTGGATTTGAGGCTCATTGGGCATCTCCCAGTTGCTTGCGCAGACGGACGATGCGGGTGTTAAGCACATTCAACTGTTCTTCGCTTTTCTGGGTCAGCACTTTGGCTTCTGCCAGACGTGCGTCGAGTTCAGCCTGTTCGGAACGCATGCGCGCGTTCCGAAACGATTCGTCTGCCATGTTCCCTTTGGCCCGGTTGTACTTGGTTTCGGCCAGTTTCATTTCAGGCACGTCATCGCCAGTGGCACCGACGGCCTTGGCCTGGGCAATGGCCTGCTCGGTCAAACGCATTTGTTCAATGGGTGCCGGATCGGTCGCGCAACCGGCCATGGCCAGAACGGCCACAGCCGCGAAAAGAGGTCGAATACTCACTAAGAATCCCTACTGTTTTGGGGCACTGACAGGCTGTTGCGGCTGTTGCTGCTGCGCCTTCCAGCGCTCGATATTGCGTTGCAGCGCGGCTTCCGTCAGTCCGGACGCGGGCAATTCTGTCATCTTTTTGGCCAGCTGTCCGCGCAACCACGGATCGTTGCACGCCGAGTTGTGGGAAACCGCGAGGAACAGACCGGGTCGGTCGATTGGTTGTTCAAACGCCAGCAGGTCATCGGCCATGCCCAACGCCTGCGCGGCGGCCATGCCCGAGTAGCGTCCGGCGAGTACATATTCCACTTCACCCAGCAGAAGTTTCTGAAAGGCCTGGGTGAGGTTTGCTGTCCGGGTCAGGGTCAATTGCTGAGCGGCGAAAGTGCCGAATGCCTGGGTCATTCGAGACTTTTCCGACACGCCACCGGTATGACCGTGCAGGTCGCTGGCTTCCCCGTAGGTCAGCGTAGAGCCTTTGCGGGTCCACACCAGATAGTCGTTTTCCAGCAGCGGCGGATGGATGTAGTCGAGGTTCTCCAGCTCATTGAGCGTCAGCGACGCATCGGCCAGCATGTCCATGCGCCCACTGCGCACCTCATCGAGGGCCTGCGAGCGCTTGCCGGCGTAGAGCAACTCGACCTTGATGCCCAAGTCCTTGGCCACTTGCTGCAACAGGTCTGCGCTGGCACCGATCAACTGCTTGGGGTTTTGCGGATCCTGCCACAGATACGGCGGAGCATCCGGGCTGCCGGTGACGATGAGGCGCTCGCACTTGCCCGCGGCCAAGGCCAATCCTGGCAACAGCGCCAATCCCAACAACAATCCGCAGCGCAGATCCATAGCCAAACGCTCCCACTCAAACCCGAGACAAAAAAAAGCCCGACCAAAAGGTCGGGCTCTTTATAAGTGAAGCCGCTGGATTAGACCAGCTTCTCCAGCTCAGGGATTGCTTCAAACAGATCTGCTACCAGACCGTAATCAGCTACCTGAAAGATCGGCGCTTCTTCGTCCTTGTTGATCGCAACGATCACTTTGGAGTCTTTCATACCGGCCAGATGCTGGATCGCGCCGGAGATACCGACGGCGATGTACAGCTGTGGCGCAACGATTTTGCCGGTCTGACCGACCTGCATGTCGTTCGGTACGAAACCTGCGTCGACGGCGGCGCGCGAAGCACCTACAGCAGCGCCCAGCTTGTCGGCCAGGGCGTACAGGTGCTTGAAGTTGTCGCCGTTCTGCATGCCGCGGCCGCCGGAAACGACGATCTTGGCAGCGGTCAACTCAGGACGATCAGACTTCGCCAGCTCTTCACCCACGAAGCTCGAAGTACCGGCGTCGTGTGCAGCGCCAACAGCTTCAACAGCAGCCGAACCACCTTCAGCAGCAACCGGATCGAAACCGGTGGCACGCACGGTGATCACTTTGATCGCAGCAGTCGATTGCACGGTAGCGATGGCGTTACCGGCGTAGATCGGACGCTTGAAGGTGTCAGCGCTTTCTACCGAGATGATTTCGGAGATCTGATCAACGTCCAGCTGCGCAGCAACGCGTGGCAGGATGTTTTTGCCGTTGGAGGTGGCGGCAGCCAGGATGTGGCTGTAGCCAGCGCCCAGTTCTGCGACCAGCGGAGCAACGTTTTCCGGCAACTGATGCGCGTAAGCGGCGTTATCAGCATTCAGTACTTTGCTCACACCAGCGATTTTCGCAGCGGCTTCAGCCACGGCGCCAGCGCCTTGACCAGCAACCAGAACGTGGATGTCGCCGCCGATTTTGGCAGCAGCAGCCACGGTGTTCAGTGTGGCCGGAGCCAGCACTTTGTTGTCGTGTTCGGCGATTACCAAGATAGTCATGATTAGATTACCTTCGCTTCGTTTTTCAGTTTCTCGACCAGTTCAGCCACCGACTTGACCTTGATGCCTGCGCTGCGTGCAGCCGGCGCTTCGACTTTCAGGGTCTTGTTGGTGGAGGCGGTGGAAACGCCCAAAGCGTCCGGAGTCAGCACTTCGAGAGGCTTCTTCTTGGCTTTCATGATGTTTGGCAGGGACGCGTAGCGCGGCTCGTTCAAACGCAGGTCGGTGGTGACGATCGCCGGCAGTTTCAGCGAAACAGTCTGCGCGCCGCCGTCGATTTCGCGGGTCACGGCAACGCTGTCACCGGAGACTTCGACTTTCGAGGCGAACGTGCCCTGACCATAACCGCTCAGTGCAGCGAGCATCTGGCCGGTCTGGTTGTTGTCGCTGTCGATGGCTTGTTTGCCAAGGATCACCAGCTGAGGCTGTTCCTTGTCGACCACAGCCTTGAGCAGCTTGGCCACGGCGAGCGAGGTCAGATCTTCAGCGGATTCGACGAGGATGGCACGGTCGGCACCCAGAGCCAGTGCGGTACGCAGCTGCTCCTGAGCGGTGGTCGGGCCGATGGAGACGACGACGATTTCAGTCGCAACACCTTTCTCTTTCAGGCGTACGGCTTCTTCCACTGCGATTTCGCAGAACGGGTTCATCGACATCTTGACGTTGGCGAGGTCTACGCCGGAATTGTCCGCCTTGACGCGAACCTTGACGTTGTAATCCACAACGCGTTTGACAGCTACAAGAACCTTCATGGATTCCTCGTTACTCTCCGGTGAAAAGAAAGTCGCCTAGGCGAACCTGGCGGTTGATGCTCATCGGGCTACAAGGGCACCTCTAAAAACGCCGGCCTGTATACGCGGTGATTCCACGCTGCGAAGTGCTGTGACCGTTCGTCAGTGGTGACCGACGAGTCATGCCTCTTCACGGTGTGTAAACTGCGCGCCGCACCTGCGCTGCGCATCACCTTGTACTGCCTACGCCCTGTCTTTAGAGGTGCTCTTGAAACCGCCAGTCTGCCTACGGCGAGCGCAAAACCGCCCGTATCTTGACCGGAACGCCTATTCCGGTCAATACAGCAAAATGACCATTCATAAGCCGCGCTTCTTTGATTTATCTGGCCTGGAGCCGATTCAAACAAACGTTTGTATTGGACGCTAGGAGTGGTGTAGATATAATGCGCCCCCTAGAGAGAAAGGTGGCTTCTCCTTTATCCCCTTGACGTTAACGTAAAGGCGTAGCGGAAGCGACATCAAACCTCCATATTAGAAAAAAAACTGTTGAGCCTTGAGTAGGAGATAGCCTGTGGAACGCGAATACATGGAATTCGACGTGGTCATCGTCGGTGCCGGCCCCGCTGGCCTGTCCGCCGCCTGCCGCTTGAAGCAGAAGGCCGCCGAAGCCGGTAAGGAAATCAGCGTCTGCGTGGTCGAAAAAGGCTCCGAAGTCGGCGCACACATCCTTTCCGGTGCCGTATTCGAACCCCGCGCACTGAACGAACTGTTCCCGGACTGGAAAGAACTCGGCGCCCCGCTGAACACGCCGGTTACCCGCGACGACATTTTCGTGCTGAAAAACGCCGAAAGCGCGCAGAAAATTCCTGACTTCTTTGTGCCCAAGACCATGCACAACGAAGGCAACTACATTATCTCCCTGGGCAACCTGTGCCGCTGGCTCGCCCAGCAGGCAGAGAACCTCGGCGTGGAAATCTACCCGGGCTTCGCTGCTCAGGAAGCGCTGATCGACGAGCAAGGCGTGGTTCGCGGGATCATCACCGGCGACCTCGGTGTCGATCGCGAAGGCAATCCGAAAGAAGGCCTGTATACCCCGGGCATGGAGTTGCGTGGCAAATACACGCTGTTCGCCGAAGGTTGCCGTGGCCACATCGGCAAGCAACTGATCAAGCGTTTCAACCTCGACAGCGATGCCGACGCCCAGCATTACGGCATCGGTCTGAAAGAAATCTGGGAAATCGATCCGGCCAAACACCAGCCAGGCCTGGTGGTTCACACCGCCGGTTGGCCACTGGAGATCATGGGCACCGAGAACACCGGCGGCTCGTTCCTCTATCACCTGGAAAACAATCAGGTAGTGGTCGGCCTGATCGTTGATCTGTCGTACAGCAACACCTACCTGTCGCCGTTCGACGAGTTCCAGCGCCTCAAACATCACCCGGTGCTGGCTCAGTATCTGGAAGGCGGCAAGCGCATCAGCTACGGCGCCCGCGCAATCTGCAAAGGTGGCCTGAACTCGCTGCCGAAGATGGTTTTCAAGGGCGGCGCGCTGATCGGTTGCGACCTCGGCACCCTGAACTTCGCCAAGATCAAAGGCAGCCACACCGCGATGAAATCCGGCATGCTCGCCGCTGAATCGGTGGCTGACGCGCTGTTCGCTGAAAAGGACGGCACTGAAGAGCTGACCACTTACGTCGACGCCTTCAAGAAGAGCTGGCTCTACGACGAACTGTTCGCCAGCCGTAACTTCGGCCCGGCGATCCACAAGTTCGGTGCGATCCTCGGCGGTGGTTTCAACTGGCTGGATCAGAACATCTTCGCTGGCAAACTGCCGTTCACCCTGCACGATAACAAGCCGGATTACGCCTGCCTCAAGCTCGCGGCCGACTGCAAGAAGATCGACTACCCGAAACCCGACGGCAAACTCAGCTTCGACAAACTCAGCTCGGTGTTCATCTCCGGTACCAACCATGAAGAAGAACAGCCTTGCCACTTGAAGCTGACCGACCCGAGCATTCCGATCAGCAAAAACCTGCCGCTGTACGACGAGCCGGCGCAGCGCTACTGCCCGGCCGGCGTGTACGAGGTAATCACCAAGGAAGACGGCGAGAAACGCTTCCAGATCAACGCCCAGAACTGCGTGCACTGCAAGACCTGTGACATCAAGGACCCTTCGCAGAACATCACCTGGGTGACGCCGGAAGGCGCTGGCGGCCCGACTTACCCGAACATGTAAGCCGAACCGCTGAACAACAAGGCTCCCGAACGGGGGCCTTTTTGTTGCCCTCCATTCAGTGCATCACATCAAACCCTGTGGGAGCTGGCTTGCCAGCGATGGGGCCGTGTCAGACAACATCCTGGCAGCCTGAACCACCGCAATCGCTGGCAAGCCAGCTCCCACAGGGTTTGTGTAAATCCTCAGGCAGCGCGTTCATCCCCGGGGCTGCGCTCAAAGTAGCGCTTATATTCACGACTGAACTGCGAAGTACTCTGATACCCCACCCGATGCGCCACCTGCGCCACACCCAATCCCTCAGCCACCAATAATGTCTGCGCCTTGAGCAGCCGCAAGCGTTTCAAATACTGGACCGGTGACAACAACGTGCTGCGCTTGAAATGCTCATGAAAGGTCGACACGCTCATGTTCGCGCAACTGGCCAATGTTTCGACATTCAACGGTTCGGTGTAATGCGCGTGCAAATGACTGATCGACGCCGCCACCCGGGCGAACTGCCCCTGCTGCTCAACCAGCGCGCGCAACACATCGGCCTGCGGTCCGCGCAACGCGACGAACAGCAATTCGCGAATGCGCGCCGGCCCCAGAATCTGACACTCCAGCGGATCGTGCAGACAACGGAGCAACCGTTCGACACAGCCGCGCATGTCATCGTCGAGCACCACCGACGTCATCGACTCCGGTGTCTGCGCCGGAAAATGCCGCCCCGGCGCCAGCCCCATCGCCAGCACCAGCTCGCCGAGCAAAACCCGGTCGATCGCCACCGACACACCCAGCAGCGGCGCATCCGGCAAGGCAAAGGTTTCACACTCGAAAGGCACCGGCAGCGCCTGAATCAGATAATGCCCGGCGCCATATTCCATGGTGCGCGGCCCGAGAAACGCCAGTTTGCTGCCCTGGGCGATGATCATCAGGCTCGGTTCATAGATGTGCGGGCCACGGGCAACATCGCAACTGGCGCGCAGCACCTGCACGCCCGGCAGCCCGGTAGGGGAATAACCGTCGCGCAGTGCCAGCGGTTCAATCAGCGAAACCAGGGTGGCATTGGCATCAAGGTGACGAGTTAATTGCATCGAGGTTCTTCAGAAAAAAGTAACGGAAAAAGGCATGAAAGCATCATCGCAGATCCTTTTGCCAATGCGACTGAACAAACCCGCATGCCGGAGGATTAGGCATGAGACCCGGAGGAATCGCCATGGCCGGACAGTCGCGCGGCGCCCAAAATGCGCCGCCTCACTTGTCACTGCTTTTGCGAGGTTTCACATGTATACCGCTATCGGCTATGCCGCCCAATCGGCCACCACGCCCCTCGCCCCGATGAAATTCGAACGCCGCAGCCCTCGCGTCGACGACGTCGCCATCGAAATTCTCTACTGCGGCGTCTGCCACTCCGACATCCACCAGGCACGCAACGAATGGGGCATCGCTGTTTACCCGTTGATGCCCGGCCACGAGATCGTCGGAAAAGTCACCGCAATCGGTGCGAATGTCACCAAACACAAAGTAGGCGATCTGGTCGGCGTTGGCTGCATGGTCGACTCCTGCCGCAGTTGCGAAGCCTGCCAGTCGAACCTCGAGCAGTATTGCCTCGAAGGCCCGACCATGACGTACGCCACCCCGGACCGGGTCGACGGCAGCAACACCATGGGCGGCTACTCCGACAGCATCGTCGTCAGCGAGCACTTCGTCGTCCGCATCCCGGAAAAACTCGCCCTGGCCAGCGCCGCGCCAATTCTCTGCGCCGGCATTACCACTTACTCGCCGCTCAAGCATTACGGCGTCAAGGCTGGCGACAAGGTCGGGATTCTCGGCATGGGTGGCCTGGGCCACATGGGCATCAAGTTTGCCAAGGCGATGGGCGCGGAAGTAACCCTGTTCACCCGTTCGGCGAGCAAAGCTGAAGAAGGTCGTCGTCAGGGCGCCGATCATGTGATCGTCTCCACCGACGCCGAGCAGATGAAGGCTGCCGCGGGTTACTTCGACTTCCTGCTGGACACCATTCCGGTGCAGCACGACCTCAACCCGTACCTCGATACCCTGCGCTTTGACGGCGTGCACATTTTGGTCGGCCTTATCGAGCCGATTGATCCACCGGTACACGCCGGCAAACTGGTAATGAGCCGCCGCGTACTCGCCGGCTCGTTGATCGGTGGCATTGCCGAAACCCAGGAAGTGCTGGATTTCTGCGCCGAGCACAACATCACCTGCGACATCGAAATGCTCGACATCCGCCAGATCAACGAGGCTTACGCCCGCATGATCGCCGGCGACGTGAAGTACCGTTTCGTGATCGACATGGCAACGCTCAAGGTTTAATCACACCTTTAAACCCAGCTCCGCCGATAGCCGGGCTGTGACCCCTTTGATCAGGGGAATCAGCTCGGCCATTTTCTCCAGCGGCATATAGGGCACGGTGCTGGCGATGCTGATTGCCGCCACAATGCCCTTGCTCGCATCCCGAATCGGCGCCGCCACACAGCGGATCGACGGTTCGTTGTCTTCCAGATCGAACGCGTAGCCACCGGCCACGTAATCGGTCATGCGTTGTTCAAGCTGTTCCCACGACTGCTGGGGATGCTGCGGCCAGAACTGACTTTTCCCACCCGCCGGCAGGCTGATGTCGTACAGACGCTGCCAATCCTGCGGCGAATCATCGAGCATCAACGCCTTGCCGATCCCGGTGCGTGCCAGCGGCATACGATGGCCTACCCGCGAACGCATTTCCGGTCCGTTGCGCCCGGGGTTCTTCAGCAGATACAGCACTTCATCGCCTTCACGAATCCCCAGGTGAACGGTGTCCCCGGTCAGTGCCGACAGCTCATCCAGATAAGGTCCGGCCACCGTCACCAGCGGCAACTCTTCACGTGCCTGAAAGCCCAGCTCGATCAGCTTCGGTCCCAGCAGATAACCGACTTGCGGCACCACGCGCAGGTAGCGCTCATCCACCAGACAACTGGCCAGACGATGGGTGGTGCTGCGCGTGGTGCCGATCAGCCGGGCAATCTCCTTGAGATCACGCGCGCCACTGGCCACGGCCTGCACCACACCCAGTCCGCGAAGCAGCGTCTGGGTGCCGGTGGGTGCGGCGTCCTTGATTTTTTCCGGGGCGTCTTCCTGCATATCCAGCCTTTACCGTTGAGCGAGGGAACGGGCGGCATTATGGTCGCCCGACGCTAAGCACTACAACTCGATACGTTCAACCTTGCCCACCAGCAGCACGTAGGACAATGCACCGATCAACGCCAGAACCGCGATATAGGTGATCGCCGGGGCGAAGGAATCCCCGCTGGCGAGGAAACCGATCACGATCGGTGTTGCAATCGCCGACAGGTTGCCGATGAAGTTGAACACTCCACCGGTCAAGCCGAGCAGGCGTGCCGGCGCCAGTGTCGACACCAGCGACCAGGTGATCGAGGCCAGTCCATTGCCGAAAAACGCCAGCGCCAGAAAGGCAATCACCAGCGGCGTCGACTCGACGAAGTTGGCGCCGATGATCGAAGTGGAAATCAGTAGTCCGCCTATGATCGGCAACTTGCGCGCAAAACCAATGGTGTAACCGCGACGGATCAAGAAGTCGGAAAAGAACCCCGAGCACAACACGCCTACGAACGCGGCGAGAAACGGTAACGAGGCCAGCAAGCCAGACTTGATGAAGTCCATTCCGCGATATTTCACCAGGTAGGTCGGGAACCACGTCAGGAAAAACCACAGTGTCGAGTTCAGGCAGAACTGGCCGAGGTAGATGCCCCACAGTTTGCGTTTAGTGAGAACAATGCCGAGATCGGTCCAGCTGAATTTGGCTTTGACCTTGGCGCTGTCGGCCTGGATATCCACCAGCCCGCCGCCCTCGCGGATCAGCTCGATTTCTGCATCGTTGGCACCTTTGAAATCCCGTGGCTCGCGATACACCGCGTACCAGATTGCCGCCCAGATAATGCCCACCGCACCTGTCGCGACAAACACCATGTGCCAGCCGAATTCGTGTTGCAGCCACGCGAGAACCGGCGTGAGGAAGGCCAGCCCGACAAATTGTCCGGACGTGTAAAAACCAATCGCCGTGGCGCGTTCACGCTCGGGAAACCATGTTGTCACCACGCGACTGTTGATTGGATAGGCCGGGGCTTCCAGCGCGCCGACTGCCATGCGCAGGACGAACAGCGCGATGAAACTGGCGGCGAAACCAAGCATCACGGTCGCGATCGACCACAACAGCAACGCGACGCTGTAAAGAATGCGTGGCGGCACGCGATCCACCAGCCAGCCACCGGGGATTTGCATCGCAGCGTAGGTCCAGCCGAATGCGGAGAAGATCAGGCCAACGTGAATCGGATCGATGCCCAGCTCGCTGGTCAGGGCCGGGGCGGCAATCGACAGGTTGCTGCGGTCGAGATAGTTGATGACCACGGTGATAAACAGCAACACCATGATGAAAAAACGCTTTCGGCTAGGCGCGACTAAAGACGCCTGCCCGGTGAGGGTTTGCGGTTGCATGAGAGATGCCTCTTCTTATGTTTATTTGAGGTCATGATGCAAATCTCCCATCCATGGAGATCAAATCTGTGGGAGCGAGCCTGCTCGCGAAGGCGTCGGATCAGTCACATCGATGCCGGATGTGACATAGCATTCGCGAGCAGGCTCGCTCCCACAGGGGGCACACGTGATTCAGCGACTCACCACTCGGCAAAACTGCCATCGGCATGGCGCCAGATCGGGTTGCGCCAGCGGTGACCGACGGCCGCGCGTTCGATCACATATTCCTCGTTGATCTCGATACCCAACCCCGGCCCGCTCGGAATCTTCACGAAGCCTTTGTCGTAATCGAACACCCGCGGATCTTTTACATAGTCGAGCAAATCGTTGCTCTCGTTGTAATGAATGCCCAGGCTTTGCTCCTGGATAAACGCGTTGTAGCAAACCGCATCCAGTTGCAGACACGCCGCCAGCGCGATCGGCCCCAGCGGGCAATGCAGCGCCAGCGCCACGTCATAGGCTTCGGCCATGTTGGCGATCTTGCGGGTTTCGGTAATGCCGCCGGCGTGGGAGGCATCCGGCTGGATGATGTCGACGTAGCCTTCGCTCAGCACGCGTTTAAAGTCCCAACGCGAGAACAGCCGCTCGCCCAGTGCAATTGGCGTGCTGGTCAGCGGTGCCAGTTCTTTCAGCGCTTCGTAGTTCTCGCTGAGCACCGGCTCTTCGATGAACATCAGTTTGTAGGGGTCGAGTTCCTTCATCAGCACCTTGGCCATCGGCTTGTGCACCCGACCATGGAAGTCGACACCGATGCCGACGTTCGGCCCGACCGCATCACGCACGGCGGCGACGTTGGCCAGGGCAAGATCGACTTTTTCGAAGGTATCGAGAAACTGCAGCTCTTCCGTGCCGTTCATTTTTACCGCGGTGAATCCACGGCTCACGGCCTCTTTCGCTGCACGCGCGGTGTCAGCCGGACGGTCGCCGCCGACCCACGAATACACGCGAATCTTGTCGCGCACCTGACCACCGAGCAGATCACTGACCGACACACCAAGAGCCTTGCCTTTGATGTCCCACAGCGCTTGATCGATACCGGCCAGCGCACTCATGTGGATCGCGCCGCCACGGTAGAAGCCGCCGCGATACAACACCGTCCAGATGTCCTCGATGTTGCGTGGGTCTTTGCCGATCAGGTAGTCGGACAATTCCTCAACAGCCGCCGCCACCGTGTGTGCGCGACCTTCAACCACAGGCTCGCCCCAACCGGTCACGCCTTCGTCGGTTTCGATCTTGAGGAAGCACCAGCGCGGCGGAACGATGAAGGTGGTGAGTTTGGTGATTTTCATCTTGTTGTCTCTCTTGTAGAGGTAGCGCTCGCAGCGCAAAAAGTCTTAGCGAAGGGCTTTCCAGGCAGCCACATAGGCCTTGGCATTCGCCGCTACTTGCTCAACGCTCATCCCCGGTTTGAACAGCCCCGAGCCGAGACCGAAACCCTTGACGCCAGCATCGATGAACACCTGCATGTTGTCCGGGGTGATGCCACCGACGGGCGCCAGAATCGTCCCGATGGGCAACACCGCCAGCCAGGCTTTGACGACCGCCGGCCCCATCTGCTCGGCCGGAAACAGCTTGAGAATGTCCGCGCCCTCCTCCAGCGCCGCGAAGGCTTCGGTCGGCGTGGCAACGCCTGGCGACAGGTAAAGCCCCGCCGCTTTTGCCGCACGCAAGACCTTGGCATCGCTGTGGGGCATGACGATGACCTGGCCGCCGGCCTCCTTCACCAATTCGACCTGTTCCGGGGTCAACACCGTACCGGCACCGATCAGGCAATCGGGTGGCAAGGCCTTACGCAGGATGGCGATACTTTCGTACGGCGAAGGGGAATTGAGCGGTACTTCGATGACGCGAAATCCGGCCGCATACAGGACTTCTCCCACAGCAGCAGCTTCCTGCGGATGCAGGCCACGCAGAATCGCGATCAGACCGTTTTGCGCCAATGCTTGCTTGAGCATGTCAGGCCTCCAGTCGGGGTTAACGGGATGAGGAATCGATCAGTCCGGCGGCCAGCGCCAGTTGCCACAGGCCACGCTCGGTGGCCTGCTCGGCCAGCGTCACGTTGGCGAACCCACAGGCGTCGAGGGCACGGCTATAACGTGTGCACAGTTGCGCATTGCCGATGAGGATGATCGAGGGAAGATTTGGATTGTCACGGCGACGGCGCTGAGCGGCGGCAAGTGCCGCCAGTTCATGACCAATCATCAGGCCGGACAAGTAATCCGCTTGCGCCGTCGGACTGAGTTCGCCAGTCAGGCCCAGGGTCCGGGCACTGAACAATGTCGAGAGCACGCCGAGTTCACCGTCCGCCGACAGCGCAACCTGCACACCGCGGTCAAATGCCTGGCCATCGAAAGCGGCGCCTTGCTGTTGGGTGCGGCCGAGGATGCTGTGTTCGCTGAGCACCGCGAACACTTCGCCGGTCATGAAGGTATCGAAATGGGTGATGCAGCCATCGACCACTTCGACCCATTTCGAGTGACTGCCCGGTAGGCCGATCAACAGATCACCGCCCGCCTCGACCGGGAGGTTCTGCAGAACGCCCAGCACTTGGGTCTCTTCGCCGCGCATCACGTTCGGTAGTCGCGAACGCTGAATCACGCCCGGCACGATATGCACTCGCGCGCCGCGAAGACTGATAACTGTTTGTAGGGAGTTTCCGAGATTGGCGACGTTCGCCGGCGTGTCGCAGTAGGCGGCTTCGCGCCAGCCTTGCGCACTGCCGACCATGCCGCAAGCGATCACCGGCAGATCCGGCTGCGCATCGAGCCAGTCGCCACAGGCCTCACCAAAGGCCAGTTCAAAACCGTCGGCACATTCGCGACCGTTGATGACTCGCGGGGTCTTCGGCAGTTGCATGATCCCGGACGACAGCGAGCGCTGCTCCAGCACCACACCGCCCGCCGCGAGTTTGTAAGCACGTAATGAGGTCGTCCCCCAATCGAGCGCGATCAATTGCGCCAGCATCGCTTCACCTGTTTTGTTTTTGGCAGTGAGTGCGACGGACTATAGACCTCTCAGCAGTAAAATCTCAATATGTAATTTCACATCCCATATTATGGGAATTATTGTATCGCCGACGCCCCCAAGCCATCCTCAAACAAAAACAGCTTAAAATTTTCAGGGTGATTCGAGCCAAACATATGAGTATCGCCCCGAGCGTCACTCAGGCCTTCCTCTTCGCGACCATCCAGGCGTTTGATCATGTACCTGACGTCCGCCTTGGGCTGTTGGGTGCGGGTATCGAAAATGCGGAATTTTCCATTCCGGGGTGCAAAAGAACTCAATATGCTGCTGTAGGGCATACTGCTGCACACTCCACCATGAACAATAATGTCTCCGCCGTGGTAACGCTTATCTGTAATGCATATCTGTTCAAAAGTCAGCCATGACAATGGGCGAAGTCCAGGCGGCAAAATTACATATTCCGGCGCTGTAATTTGATGCTGCACCTCTTTCATAATTCGAGAGGTTGGAATATACATAATCTTTGAATAATAGGCTTTATAGAAGGTAGCGGTAGTGGTAGTCCGACAAGGTATGTAATCTTGTGCCTTCAGCATTGAAAGCAACACTTCCTTTCTAATGGACAAGGAGCTAGAGCCGTGACTTACGTCCTCCTTGAATCTAAGGTTCACGTTAAATTCATAACGGCGATCACCTTCAACAGTACGAACTTCATCAACAACACCCTTTGCAGTGTAACGAATATGATGCAGAATTGAAAAATCGTTATCACCATCAAGCGAACATATTAGCCACGTACCGACTTGACCGCTTATCCCATGCGCATCGTACAAATTGACCAGATCTCTATCAGATCTAAAGCGCAGATTGTAATGCCCCGAATCGTATTCGATAGAAGTGAATTCTATCCTTGGTGAAGGCACATTCAACTGCATACATGAGGAACACAAGGCGAACAAAACCACTAATAGCAACCTAGCCATTACCACTCCAAAAATAAAACAACACAGTGACTAAAACCCAGCGAATAATGCACGCAACTGACAACTCCTTGCTTACACGCGCATGGCATCTATCAATGACACCCTGCCTGTAATCAAGCGAACTCCAGACATTTATTTTTTTGTTTAGTTGCTCAATGCTTATCCACTGCCTTGAGTATCTCTTCCACTGGGACATACATAGCATTGGAAAAATAAGTATCGATCATTGTCGCACTGGCAAAAAACTTACAAACCACAAACTTTCTATTCGCCAACAATTTTTTTATTTCTTCGGGAGACAAATTTCTTTGACTGTTCCCATTGGCTACCGATTCACTGAAAACGACGTGCGACACAAAATCAAGATGAGTTCCAGACTTATCATCAGTAACCGAACCGCTCATAAACTTCTTCATCTGATGACCGTCACTAAAGTCAGGATCATCTTCTAACGCACAAAGCAGACCCACTCCAATCAACGATTTATACGGCCCTAAAATATCGACATCCGAAGTAAAATGCAGTTCATACAGAGCAGTATTCGCAACACGCTCAATCTTGGAGAACTGAAGATTCGCGGGAGGCTTGGCTTGTTTGAATGTACATCCTGCAGACGCCATCACAAGCAGCAAAAAGACTATTCTGAACACCATCACATTTCGCCCCTGAAATGCTGATTTACCGAATTGATCATATAACTCAAAGCTGATTTCCCATCCGCCAATGCCGTGGTATACATGACGCCTGCAGCTTCATGATTAACGTCCATGATACTGTTCACGTTCGGCCCACTTTCAAGGCGCCATTGTTCACCGATCCCAGCGATCCAGTCAGACATATTGGAATCTGAAGATTGAGCCAGAATATTTATCCACAATCCCGCCCGAGGCTGCGGCGTATCGGAATAGATATTAGAAATACCGCCAACCAGGGCCCCCTCCCCGACTGGATCGAGGGTAATCAGCATCTTTACGGAATAACCCAAACCACTCAAATGGTTTGACAGGTGGGCGCCGTTCCACCCTCCTAGACTGTGCCCAACAATGTAAACAGCGTCACTTTTACAAAGCTCTTGAAGCACATTCGTTTTAATATTTTCCTCACCAATAACTTGATTATATCCAAGATGGTAAGACTTCACGCCAGGGGCATAATTGGCTTGAATGACTGAGTTATCAAAGGACTTTTGCGCACGAGCCACATTGTTCTTCGGCCCAAAACCATAGTAACTTTCCTTATCGCCTGCTCCTCCGATGAAGAACGCAGCAGCACGCCGCATGTATTTAAACTGTTTAACTGCTTCGTCTGTTGGGCAGGTTAGCGTGTGTGAACCAAGGTTCTTCTTGTCGCCATCCGCAGTAGAGGTATCCGTTCCCAATTCCAATCACTCCGCGAACAGTTCGATAGTTTCCGCAAGATGCGAGCTCACAGCATGTGTGAAACCCGCTGCGTCCGTTATACCGTGCTCTTCACTGCCATTCCCACGTTTGATGGCCTGAATTCATAGAATAAGCGCAACGCTTGAAACGAGAGGCAGAGAGCCAGCCACCGGTAGAATCCAGGCTCTCACACCGAAGGATTCAAGCGCAGATGACTACGCATTACCGGCAGCTGACTCA